>NZ_LROR01000035.1:0-152759 GCF_001675205.1 Clostridium coskatii
GTCTCTCAGTTCCAATGTGGCCGATCACCCTCTCAGGTCGGCTACGCATCGTCGCCTTGGTAGGCCGTTACCCTACCAACTAGCTAATGCGCCGCGGGTCCATCTCAAAGCGGATTACTCCTTTAAATCAGTCTCCATGTGAAAACTGATTATTATGCGGTATTAATCTCCCTTTCGGGAGGCTATCCCCCTCTTTGAGGTAGGTTACCCACGTGTTACTCACCCGTCCGCCGCTAATCCACTCCCGAAGGAGCTTCATCGCTCGACTTGCATGTGTTAAGCACGCCGCCAGCGTTCGTCCTGAGCCAGGATCAAACTCTTAATTTAAAAGTTTATATGGCTCTATAGAAAATCAATACTAACTTCGCATTTCTGCGTCAAACCTTTCGCTGTGGTGCTCATTTACTTAAGTAAACTCCGCTCCTCACTCTAGGTTTTCCTTGAACTACTCGTTATTATTGATTTTAATATATTACATTTCAGCTTGTTAGCAAAATATAATACATTATTCTTACGAAATTACTTTTTAAACTGCTCTCGCAGCTCAAAAGAATTGCTGGTTTATTCTAAATAAGTTGTACTTATATCTTCCTCTGTTTAATTTTCAAGGATCATTTTGCCGTCTTACTTCGACAGCTTTTATAGCTTATCACGTCTTTTTTATCTTGTCAACATTATTTAAAAATTAATTTTTATAAATTCATTTTTAAATAATTGAACCTTGCTGTCATGTTCCAACGGAACAAAAACTATTATATCATATAAAGTAATAAATACAGAACATCTACTCTTCACTTAAATAAGTTATCTAACTTTTTCATCCGTTTTTAATACATTTCTACAAATATCATGTTCAGATACACCTGGATAAGTTTTTAGTAACATAATATGAAAAATTTGTTCAGCCCCTAAGAAATTAGAGATGATCTCATATTTTCTCTACAATTATTCATATTTCTATAATGTAAATAAATCAACTTGTCCAATTCCTGACTTAGCCTTAATACTTCTCCCCTACACAAATCATTACTTAAAATAACTAATTCATTTAATTCTTTTCTAATTTTTTCCATTTGTTCCATAATTCTACCATCCTCATAAAAATTTTAACAACATTTTTTATTGTATTACTTTCTTTAATAAATTACAATACTTGTTAAAAATATATTTTTATATAAATTACAATAAAATATGGTACTTATATTGAAAAATTTTATTAATAATGGTATTATAATATAAAATTTCCATAAATATTCCAATAAAATGGAAAATAGGAGGACACTCATGAACTTAAATAAACTTATTAAACTCATTCCAAAAACAGATCTCCATTGTCATTTAGATGGCAGTATACGACCTGAAACCATTTTGGATATTGCAAAAAAAGAACATATTCCTACTATAAATGATGATTTAAGTAGCTTTCAGAAAGAAGTTAAAGTATTAGGAAAATGTAATTCCTTAAAAGAATATTTGAACAAGTTCTATTTACCTATAAAAATAATGCAGAAAAAAGAATACATATATAGAGTTACTCTAGAATTATTAGAAGATGCGTTAAAAGAAAATATAAAGTATATTGAAATAAGGTTTGCTCCTTTAAACCATTTAGATGGTGGATTAACTTTAGATGAAGTTATAGAAACTGTGCTTTCTGCTATGGATTACGGAAGAAGTAACCTAAACATCATGTCAAATTTAATTATATGTGCTTTAAGACATGAACCTGTAGAAAAAGCCGTAAAACTTATCCATTCAGCCAAAAAATATGCAGGTAAAGGAGTAGTTGCTCTGGATTTAGCAGGAAATGAAGCAGACTTCCCACCTGAAATACACAAAAAGCCTTTTGATTTAGCTAAGGACTATAATATTCACCGTACTGTACATGCTGGTGAAACGGGTATAGTAGAAAATATAATGAAATCTATAAAATTATTGCATGCTGAAAGAATAGGCCATGGAACTTATGCTTATAAAGATAAAAATACCCTCGTATATCTGGCAGAAAATAAAATTCCATTAGAAATGTGTATAACTAGTAATGTAAATACTTCTGCTGTAAATTCTTACGAAGAACATCCTATAAAAAAATACTTGGACTATGGACTTGCTGTAACAGTAAATACAGATAATACAACTGTATCAAATACTACTATAACTAAGGAACTCGAATGTCTCGTAAAATATCAAAATTTTGATATTGAAGATATTAAAAAAGTTACGGAAAACGGAATAAACTTTTCGTTTGCCAGCGCAGAGGATAAATTAAAATTACATGCTGAATATTCCTCATTTATCAAGAGATTCTTAGGTTTAAGTGGAGTTTGCTTATAAGGAATACCTTTTCTCCATCTGAACCTTAGAAGAACTTATCCAGGCGCGTAGCAGTGCTTATCCCCCACTTTGAAAAAAAGCGACTATCACAGAGTACGATGGGGGTGTTAGCAATGGTAGCGATCGGATAAATAACCTATAGAGTCTCTAATCAAAAAAATCAACTTATACATAAAATGTAATGACAAAATTGAAAGCACATTTGAAAACTTTTCAATAAATCTTAGCGAGGTATTTTAGAAAATATTAGGAACTTAGATATGTTTGAAGTATGAGTTTAGCTAAGCTTCTTAGATTTTCAAAATGCCGAGCTTTAGACTTATTAAAGTTTTTAACGTGATGAAATTTGTCATTACATGATTCGTATAAGTTAACTTTCAAGCTAGAAACCCCATATGGATCTCAATTTTAATTTTAGCCTAATTTCTTACATTTTTGCTTATTTTCATACATTTTTGCATCTGCCCTTTGTATAATTTCATCAATACTTAAACTATTACCATAATCCACTTGGAATATCCCATAACTAAATGAAACAGAATAAGGCTTCAGCTTCTTTTCATTTTCTGAATTTATGTCAAAATTAATTCTTTCTATAGCTTTTTCTACATTTTCCTTTTTGCTATTTGAAAAAATAATTAAAAATTCATCTCCTCCTAATCTACATAAAATATCATTACTTCTTATAACTTTTTTTATAAATCTACAAACCATTACCAGAAGTTCATCGCCTTCGAAGTGTCCAAAATTATCATTTACATATTTCAATCCATTTACATCTATATAACATATAGAAAAGAAACTCTTATTTCTCTTTATAGAATTCAATTCAGTATCTAAAAATGCTAATCCCATACCTCTATTATAGCATCCTGTAAGTGAATCTATAGCTGCAAAATATTTTAGTTTTTCTTCTGCTCTTATTCTATCTTCAATTTCCTTTTTCAAATCACCTTGAATTCTATGAAGGTATTCTTGTTGACCATCACTAATTTTTATTATCTTTTCCACATCTCTTATGAGTTTATCAAACTGTTCAGTAAGAATAGTAAAACTTTTCAATAAAGTTTTTTTATCACACTTTTCACCTTTAATTAATTCTCGAGCTTCTTTAATCAATGCTTTTTCAGCTTCGAAAAAATCAGAATCACCTGGCATTACTTTCCCCCCACATCTATAGTTATTTTAATTTAAATGCAAAAACAGTAATATCATCTCTCTGTTCCTTGTTTCCCATGTAATTCTGCAATACTGTTTCAAATTCAATTTTCATTGAATCCAAATCTTGAGCTTCACATTTTTGTATCATATTATACAAACGTTTCTTTCCAAAAGGATAGTTTTTTGATCCTCCATTCTGGTGGATAAAACCATCTGTACTAACAATAAGTATATCTCCTTCCTCAGCTGATATAACTTCACTGCATAGAGATTGATTTAATTCTATATAATCATATCCAACTCCTCTAGTTTGAGGTTTCACAATTTTCATTTCTTTATCACACTTAATATATAAATCCAAATTAGCGCCACAATACGTCACATTAGATTTTTTATCTATACAAAATAATGCTATATCCAGCCCATCATCTATACTTTGAGGATTAGAACTTTTATTTAAAGTTTCCTTAAGCCTTACATGAAGTTCTTTTAAAATTGTACTAGGATCATCACTATTTATAGTAGTTACTATATCATGTAATATTGCATTTACAGTCATAGTCATAAGTGCACCTGGAACACCATGTCCTGTACAATCCCCTACTGCTAATATAATCATGTCTTCAACTTCTCTTAGCCAGAAAAAGTCTCCTCCAACTATATCCCTAGGTTTCCAAATCACAAAACTATCCATAAAAACTTTTTTCATTTCCTTATCTAAAGGCAAGATAGACTCCTGCAGCCTTTTAGCATATTCAATGCTATCTTTTATTTTTTCGTTAGACTCCTGAAGCTCTCGGGTCCTCACACTGACCTTATTTTCAAGCTCCTCATTAATCATCATAGCCTGTTTATATGGATTAGCGATTTTTTTAGAAATAAAGTAATATAAAAGCATAAAAAATAACAAAACTAAGATTACAGTTATTACAGTATTAATTTTTAGCGAGTTAATAAGAGAAATGCTTTCTTTTCTCGGAATTTCATAAAATAGAGTCCAATCAGTTGAGTTTAACTTACAGTAAGCATAGTCCATAATTTCATCATTAGAATCATAATATTGTGCTACTTTAACATTTAGAGGTCGATTTTGAATCTGCTTAACAACATCTTTTGGTAAAAACTCTTCAACTTTTTTCCCTACATCTTCTCTTTTATCAGACAGTTTAATTACACCTTTTTCATCTACCATCCAAAGGTTGCTTTTTTTACCTACTTTAAATTCTTTAAATTCCTTTGTTATGTTGTTGAGGCTTAAGGCAACACCTGTTATACCAACAGGATTTTCTACACTTCCCATAATTGTATTTACAAAAAGAAAAGTATCATCCATTACACGATCATAATTTACATTAAAACTCATTTGCTTTTTAGATTTAAGAGTTTCAAAAAACCACCTATCTTCAGAATTATTTTCTGACAATACTGTAAAATTTTTATTATTTTTATTTAAATTTCGGCTGAAATAATAATAATTTTTTGTTTTTGCTCCTGCTATAAAAAAATAATTATAATCATAAGAAGTTGCAATATTTTCTAAATTACTTAAAACCAATTTCCCAACTTTTTGATCCTTTTCTTCTCCATTTACCCACTCTATATTTAAAGGATCTCTTGCAAAAATATAAGAAGTTTCAACAGCTCTGCTAATACGTCCATCTATCTTAGATGCCATTGATTTTACCATAAAAACAATATCTTGAGACTTAGCTTTAGCTATAAGAGAATTTTTTATATTTATATATCCTAAAAAGGCTGTAGCAATTACTGCAAAAGATATAATTATACCAGATATAAAAATTATTCTAAAAATATTTTTTATATAAGATCGGCTAAATTCTTTAGGTGACTCTTTTTTCTTCATTTCTTATTCCTCATCATTAATTGCAATAAAGTTAAAAGGAATATCTATATCCATTTTAAAGTCTTGTCCCATGTCATAATCAAAACCATTATCTTCATCATAATACCAGTTTGTAATAATTTCTTTTCCATTTTTATAATTAGTATTGAGCTTATCAAACAATATAATTAAGCACTTTATACTGCTAGTATTGATATATGAAAGCTGAAAATTTACAGTTAACTTTTGAAAATTAATAAAATATTCATCTATTAATTTATAAATGGGTTCATAAAAGCTATAGGCATTCTCTGGATAAGACTCTCCTTTGAAAATCAGTTCATTATATTCTGGACTAAACTCTACATAGGGAGTACTTTTTGTACTTTCAACCATAAAATTATTCATTTTTCACCTCATACCGTAACAGTTAATGTGTAATAAGAGTAACTGTCATCTATTCTCTCAAAGTTATATTCAACTTTTTTAGTGGCTTTTCTTGCAATTTGAATCAAACCAAGCCCGCACCTTCCCCTATTCATATCGACTTCTCTTCTTGATACTTCTCTAAAATAATTAGTAAGCTCTTCATCATTCATAGATATTATTTTATCTAGCTTTTCTTTCAAACTTGAAATATCTGTGTTTAATATAGTATTACCTGAGTTTACACAATATCCTGAATCAGTTTTTGAAATAGCTATTACACCAGATCCAACTATAGCCAAAAAATCTTCTGTATTTTCTTTTGATACTTCATATTGTTTAATATTTTGTGTTTGTTCAACAAAAGTAAAAAAAGCCGAGCTAATCTTCCTCTTTTTAGCTTGCTGAAGCTGCATTCTCTGTTTTAGAGCTATTCCAAGTTCTTCTATTAGTCCTTGAGAAAATGTTCCTGAAAATATAAATTCAATATTTGATTGTTTTAACTTTTTCTGAAGCATGTATATTGCATTTTCCAATACGCCCACTCCCCTTAATTAATAATTTAAATTGTTTACCCTATAGCCTTAAATCTACACTATTCTTTAATGACTTAATTTCTAAGTAATATTTTCTTTACGGAAAATCAAATCAGAAAAATTTTTTAATTTATTATATCATACTTTGTCATAAACCTATATAAGTATTTCTCATAATACTATGGTTCTTTAAGCACTTAAATGTAGACCAAATACTAAAACTTATATATAATCTTCCATTTTTTCAGTTTCAAGTTTAAGACCATTTACCACCATATCATCTTTTAATTCTATGAGTAGGCACTTTCTACCACTTTTATTTACTACCTGTTTTACACTTCCTAAGTCGTGAGGATTTATAGTTATACTTGTATCTTCATTTTCTATCTTTATAGATTTACTTTTAAAATCAGGAATTATATTTCTAACTTTAAATTCATAGTCTCCCCCACATACTTCCTCAAATGCGCTTTTTACAACTTGTGGATTTTCTATACCGCTTTCTCCAAGCACTTCCGTCACTTGTTTCATATCTAAAGTAGTTTCTTCCTCATCCTCTTCTTCACTTAGTTTTTCATTCATTTTTTCATATATTTCCTGCATGGTATCGGAATTTATTTTGCCTCCTGCTGCCGTACCTAATATAGCATTAAAACTTTCTTTTTCTTCTACCGCTGTAGGCTTTATAGTACAATTTAATACTTTTTGTACAAAAGCACTGTTTATTTGTTTTGCCTTTTGAGAATAATATATAACTTTATTTACATCTACATACTGGGAAGAAAAACTTGGAAACATAAATCCATCTAGCGGTGAATTTAAATTTATAACCATATCCAGTGCAGAATTTGGTTTAAATCTCATTTCAGCATAATCAAATTTTAGTACCTTTTTGGGAATCTCCACCTTATTTACACTACACAATATAAATTCTATAGCATGTACATATTCCTCTGGAGAATCCTCGTTTCCCTTTTTCTTATCTGCATTATAATATTCTGCTTTTATAAAATTTATAACTACATCTGTATCATAAGTGTAATTTTTAGAAACTTTATCTACTATTTTATCTCCAAATTCAGCTATACTTTGTCCAGAATTTAGCGCTTGATATAATATATTTTGAGTGTGCTCACCATCTTCATTGCCTCTGCTTTCTTTAAAGTCCAACTCAAATATTTTAGAATCCAGAGTTCCCGTAAGCACTTTTTTAAAGTTATTCAAATACAACTCTCTTTTTTCCACTTCCATCATCTCAAAATGTTCCAGTTCCCTAGTTATTATTTCTCCATTATCCTTTTTTAAATACACACTGTATACCTCTTTAATAGGAAGTACATAACTTCCTAGTTTAAACTCTTTCCTTATACTTGCCAAATCCTTTTTATTCATACTTATCTCTCCAATTCATTAAAAATTCACTTTGAATTATTACAAGTTATATTTTATCACAATTTTTAATGGTATAAATTTAAGATTTTTGATACAATGAGTATACAAAATATAATTTTAAGAGAGGTTTTTTATATGGATTTTTTAAAAATAAGTGATATAGCCTACCAGGAATTCAAAAAATTTTTAGATGAGAATAACGCAACTTCTGGTGCAATAAGAATATATTTGGCTGGCATGACCTGCCATGGACCATCTTTTAACATATCTGTAGATGAAAAAAAAGATCATGATTTGATTCAAAAAGTAAAAGACATAACTTTTATCGTAGATAGTGATCTGTTTGTACAATTTAGCGGTTTTATATTGCTGTGTGGAAGTGAAAATGGACTTGGAGGATTTACTTTAGAGCCTGTATTCAAGCCCCAGACTTCTAATTGCAGCAGCTGTGACAGCTGTCATGGATGCGAAGAATAATTAAAAAAGGAGGTACAGCCACTACAATAGGTAAAGCTGTCCTCCTTTTTTTAGTTGAAAAGTTCCGTATTTTTAACTGCTTCTTCTACCAAGCTTTCTATATCCAAAACACTTTCAGCCTTTCTTATTTCGGAAACTCTAGGCTTAGTTTTAGGATGCTTTGGCACAAATATAGTGCAGCAATCTTCATAAGGAAGTATTGAAGTTTCATAAGTACCAATTTTTCTTGCTTCATCCATTATGTCTACTTTATCCATGGCAATAAGAGGCCTGAAGACTGGTCTGTCTGCTACATCATTGCTTACAATTAACCCTTCCATGGTTTGACTTGCCACCTGACCAACACTTTCACCTGTAGTTACCGAATCAACATTGTATTTCTCCGCTAACTTGCAAGCTACTCTCATCATGAATCGTCTCATTATTATAGTTAGTTCGTCTTCCCTGCAATTTTTAATTATCTGCATTTGTATTTCTGTAAAAGGTGCTACATAAAGATTTATGCTTCCTGTATACCCCTTTAATATTCTAGCTAATTCCTTAACTTTTTCCTTAGCTCTTTCACTAGTATAAGGATGGCTGTGGAAGTATACACAATTTAATCTGACTCCCCTTCTAGCCATCATATATCCGGCTACCGGGGAATCTATTCCTCCTGAAAGCATAAGCATTGTGCTTCCATTTGTTCCATAAGGCATTCCACCTATGGCTTTTATCCTTTTCGAATATACATAAGCACTATCTCTTATCTCTATATTTACAAAAAAATCTGGTTTTCTTACATCTACTGTTAAATTTTCAGAATTTTTTAAAATATGAGCTCCAATTTCCCTACTTACCTCCATAGAATTAAGGGGGAATTTCTTATTTGCCCTCTTAGTCACTACTTTAAAAGTAGTTCCTGAATTTTGCTGTATACTTTTAAGGCATTGTTCCTTTATACTATCCATATCTGGTTCTACTTCATCTACTATACAAATTTCAGCTATTCCAAATACCTTTTTTAATTTTGCAATAGCTTCATCCATATCATCACAGCCTATAAACCATCTTCCCTCATCTACCACAAAATCGTATTTGGTTTCTCCAAGAACATTTTTTATATTATCCTTTAACTTCTTCTCAAATTTGCCCTTATTTAATCCCTTTAAAAATATTTCTGAAGCATATTTTAAAAGTAGCAATTTTCTCATTTACCCACACTCCTTAAAAATTTTAAAGATTTGTCCAATACATTTAAGGTATAATCAACTTCATCTTTTGAATTATCTTCATCAAAACTAAATCTTATAGTTCCTTTGGTTTCTTCCTTCTTCAATCCCAGAGCTTTAAGCACATGACTATCTTCATTATTTTTAGCAGAACATGCAGACCCTGTAGATACATATATACCTTTTTCCTCCAACAAGTGTAGTAATACTTCTCCTCTTACACCTATAAAAGATACACTTAATACATAAGGTGAATAGTCATTTCCATCACTATTTATTTTAATATTGGATATAACTTTAAGTTTTTCTATAAAATAATTTTTTACACATGTTACTTTACTAAAACTTTCTTTTCTATTTTTGTACACTTTCTCCGCCGCTTCTGCAAATCCAACAACAGCTGCTAAATTTTCAGTGCCCGATCTAAACCCTTTTTCCTGTCCCCCTCCATATATAAGTGGTTCAGGTCTAAGACCTTTTTTTACATAGGCAATACCTATTCCTCTTGGTCCATGTATTTTGTGTCCACTTGCAGATAACAAATCTATATTGCATTTTTTAACATCAATATCATACTTTCCATAGGCTTGAACTGCATCTACATGGAACTTTACTCCACTATTTTTTTCTTTTATAATCTTTCCTATAGTTTCTATGTCCTGTACCGTTCCAATTTCATTATTAGTGTGCATTATACTTACTATTCTAGTTTCTTTATTAATGCTTCTTTTAAGTTCTTCAAGATCTATTTTCCCACTATCATCTACATCTAAATAAATAACCTTTATTCCTTCTCTTTCAAGAGCTTTACAGGTATTTAAGACACTGGGGTGTTCTATCTTTGTAGTTATAATTTGCTGCCCAGGTTTTATAAAACCCCTTATTAAAAAGTTATTGCTTTCACTGCCACCGGAAGTAAATATTATTTCATCTCTACTACAATTTAAGGTATGTGCCACTATATCTCTACTTTCATTCATCTTTAACTCTGCTTTCAATCCTAGAGAATAAGAAGAAGAGGGATTTCCATAATAATTTTTCATAGTTTCTGCCATTAAATTTATTATTTCATCGTAAGGTTTAGTTGTTGCACTGTTGTCAAAATAAACTTCCACTATCTTTCACCTCGTATACATAAAAATAATTAAAATATCATAAAAAGCCAATATAACATATATTATCACACTTATATGCTATAGACAAAATCTATTTTTACAACTTTCCTCTTATAAACTTATCAAGTGATTCTTAGGTACAGCTGGAGTTTGCTTATAAGAATAACTTTATCCAGCTGTACCTTAGAAGAACTTATCCAGGCGCGTAGCAGTGCTTATCACCTATTTTGATAAAAATGGTGGTATTAGCAATGATAGCGATCGGATAAAAAAATTTATAAGAACACATACTATTATAGATAAAAACTAAGAATAGAAGGGACATTTTAATGAAAGTTAAATATTTTTTATTAACCATATTCTATATTTTATGTATAAGCTTAAATTCTACAGTTTTTGCATCTTCACCAAACACCTTAAAAGAAATTTCCTGCAATAAAACAATATATCTTACTTTCGATGATGGGCCAAGTACAGAAGTTACACCAAAAATACTTGATATTTTAAAAGAAGAAAACGTAAAGGCCACTTTTTTCCTAATAGGCTGTAAAATTCAAGGAAGAGAGGATATAGTAAAAAGAATATTCAATGAAGGTAACAGTATAGGTCTCCATACATATACTCATAAATCAAGTAAAATATATTCAAATTCTGATTCTTTTATCGATGAAATGAATAAAACCGGCATCGAAGTTGAAAAAGTAGTAGGATTTGCACCTAAAATAATAAGATTTCCCACGGGAAGTAATGGCCACTTAACCAATTCACTTCTTGAAAAACTTCATTCTTCAGGCTATAAGATATATGATTGGAATTTGTCTTTGTCCGATGGCATTGACTACAATACATCAGTTGACAAGTTATACAGGGAAGGTACTGGAAAGTGTGTCAATCCAAATAAAATATTTTTACTTGCTCATTGTGACGGTCAAAATAAAAACACCTGTGTGGTACTCTCTAAAATAATAAAACACTACAAAGAATTGGGATATGAATTCAAAGCAATTACAGAAAACACCCCTGAATATCACTTTAGAGTGAAGAGATAGTGAATTATACATTAAAATAAGCTGCCAGGAAGTCAACTATTAGTTAACTTTCCAGCAGCTTTTTTTCAACTTGTTACACAGCGAGTAAAATAATTTTTTATTATTGCTGTCCAAAGCTCCATCTATCAAAATATACAAAATTTCAGTATACAATTTTCTTTTATCCAGACTAGTTATAGGGTTCATAGTAGGATTTTTATGAAGATCAAAAGAGTTGTCCAAATTTTCCCTGTGGACTTTCTTTAAAATCCATATATAATATGCTAGTTCTTCTTTTGATATGGTAAAAAACAATCTATTACAGTTATTTGTTGAAGATATCTTTATCATATCACTCTGCAAGTAAGTCAATTCCATTTCTCCAAAATTGCGTACTTTAAACTTACTGCTTTTAAAACTAGAACTTTTAAATTCACTTAAAAATTCTATATACCTTAAAAAATCTTTTTCTCCAAGTTTAAAATCATTTAGTACAGTATTAAAGCCACACCTTTTTTGGAAAGAAATTTTATAATTGCTACATCCTCCTGCATTGCTCACATTAGAAATAAAAATGCTATCTACAAATTTGTCCATTGCACGTTTTGGTATTAGCTTTATTCCATATTCAAAGTCCCCGTTTTTATGCTCCTTCAAAACAACAAAGTTACTTATATCCATAATTTTATCCCCTTTTTCGTAATATACCTGATTTATTATACATGAAAAAGGTGATTTTTTATGTTTATACGCAATATTGTGAAATTTCACAATATAGTACTAAAAACCCTACTTATAAGCCCATTATCCATAATAAATATATTTATTTCTATATATTACCATTAATAAATTTTTTGATTATTGCAAAGATAATTAAACTCACAAAACTTACAATGAGATGAGTAAAGTTTGGTATTAACACTATAAAAATCATAGGAGTTTATATTTTTTATTATTTTACTCAAGTACCTTTCATTTTCAATATGAGCCTTTTTGCTATACCCTATAGTTATAATATTATTTTCATATTGAGGCTGCCAAAAGTTCATTGTTATATCTTCCAGTTTACATTCAAAGCCAAACATATTTTCAACATTTTCAGCTAATACATACATATATACTAAAGTTTGAACTCTTTTTTTCATCTCCTCTATAGATAATTTTCTATTTTCCGTCTTCCAATCCCATATTTGAATTTTTTTATCTGGTGTTACTAGTATCAAATCATACTTTGCCTGAAGTCTCATGACATCTTTTGTCATCTTCACTTCATACTCTACTAAATAATCATTTTTTCTGTCTATTTTAAATGTGTCCTTTAAAGAATTTACTTTTTTTATTAAATCATCATTATTTAGTTTTCCTAAAGGAATCCCTGCAAAATACCTTTCACATATTAAATGAAAATCCAGACCCTGCTTTATATTCTCATAATAATTTTCTTCTATGGAATCTTCCCTCTTCCAAGACAAGTTTTCCAAATACTTTAGTCTAAACTTAAGAGGACATTTTATAAATGCATTTATAGAATTTTGACTGTAATAAAAATATTCCAATTTCCTTATATCCAAAACTTTCACCACTTATACATTCTAAATTTTATTCTCACAAATGAACTTTTTTATGATTTCAAAATACTTAGATGGGCAATCTTTTTTGTTTTCATCATAGTGGGCCATAAGTATTAAGTACTTCTTTGCCCTGGTTATAGCCACATACAAAAGTCGTATTTTTTCACATATCACTTCTTCCCTAGCCTTTATAATAGGATTGTAGTAAACATCATTTTGAAGTAGTTTTTGCACTTCTGCTTTTCCTATAGCTGTGGGATTTTTAAATTCATCTTTAAAGTAATAGTGTTCTGATCTAAATTTTCCCTTAATACTATAGGGATATATGTAATTATTTAAATACAACAAAAATACGCAGTCCCATTCTAATCCCTTCGATTTATGATAAGTTGTAACCGTAACTTTCTCTGGAACTGGCTCATATCCTCTTATGTCATAAATTACATTGCATATATGTGTAAATGCAGAACTTCTTACATCTAAAAGCTCCTGTGAAATTTCATTCAAAGTCATAGAATTATTTTCAGCATTCTTATGCCTTACATAAGATGCTATATATTGAAGAATAGCTTTATCTTCATTATTTAATTTAAGTTCATAACCTATATATAGAATCAATTCTTGCAAAGGCATATTCAAATTGCCCAATATATCTTTTACCATTCTTAATTTACATATAAAATCTTCAAATATATTCTTGTCTATCTCCTCTAATTTACAAACAGACGTAGTCTTAAATACACTTTCTTTTAGTATGTCCTCAATTTTAAAACTTGTAATATTATTAATTATAACATTCTTTTTTTCATTGTCCCCCTCTATAATTTCATACATCAAATCTCTAAATTTCACGATGCTGTCCGGTTCTCCTAAAAAGCCTAATATTTTCCCCAAAATATTTATGATTTTGAGCCTCTCTGAAGATGTGCTTGACAGTTCATCACATTCTATTTTATTTTTTCTAAGATCTTCTGCTATTTCTTTTACATGGCTGTTAAAGGGAATCAATATGGCAATTGTCATATCTGAATGCTTTCTTTTAAAACTTTTTACCGCTTCTATAGTCCTTTTTTTCACATCTTCCCAAGAACTCATGCTGTATGCATAGATGCCGTATTCATCAACTTCTGGATTTTTCAAATCTTCTACATCTTCTATAGGATGTATTTTTTGATATCTAAGTGCCTCTCTACATCTTTTCTCTGGATGATTTTTTACGGTGTATTCAACTAAAGAATTAGCTAAATTCATTATATTTCTTGTGCTTCTGCCTGCTCTGTTCATTACATAGTTTTTATCTGCTTCTCTTAAGAATTGTTTAAAATATATGGGATTTGAAGATGTAAAACTTCCCATTATACTTTGATTTAAATCTCCTACCCGAACCAAATTACATTCTCTCTTCTTATTATCTGCATCTACCCTTTCAGAAATAATGGACAGTATATCGCACTGCACTAAATTTGAATCCTGACATTCATCTTCAAATACAAAACTATATTTTTGTTGAAACTTTTTTCTCAAATCCTCATCTGAAATAAGTGCCTTATAAGCAAGTACAAGTATGTCATTATAGTCCACATATCCATTTAGATTCAACATTTTCTCATACCTGGAATAAATATAATTTAAAATATAAATTATGCTATTGTTTCCTAAAAGCTCTCTGTTTTCTTCTACTTTTTCAGGAGTTATTCCGTTTAATTTTAATTCACTTATAAGCACGTCTAATATTTGTAAAAAATCTTTCCACCATCTCTCACTTTTTTCATCATATTTTTTAGTGCCATACTCGCTTAAAAGACTTCTGTATATCTTTTCTCCTCCAAGCTTTCTCCACATCTTTACAGCATTATCTAAATAGAAGATCTTTTGTAAATCATCTATGACCTTAAAATTTTCATCTAACCCTGCTGCATCCGGCCTCTCCTGTAATACTTTCATTGCAAGGCCATGTATTGTCATAACTTCATAGTCGTTATTTGAATCTATTCCTCTCTCCTCAAGTATGTGAGAAATTCTATTTTTAAAGTTATTTACAGCACTATTCATGTATGTAACTACAAGTACTTTTCCAGGCTTGTTTAATTTTTCTTCTATTATTTTGGAAACAAGCTCCGCTGTAATAAAGGTTTTCCCTGCCCCAGGCACTGCAGAAACTGCCATAGTACCACCTTTATATTTCATTATAGGCAACTGATCATCTCTAAATTTCATATATCCATATATCCTCCATTTTGCTCATATCCCATTTCAGAATATTCACTTCCGTATAAATATATACTACCACTGCACTTCCTTAAAAGTGCTTTGGCTACACTATACAAATTTTTCTTTCTATTTCTTGTTTCTATTTCCTCTGTATACACAACATTTTCATTCCAACTCTTCTTTAACACACAGTCATTTGAAAATTTTTTTATATTTCTAGGACTCCACAAATTACTCGTCACATCAGTCCAAATTTGTACAGAACTTTTTATATTACTGGTTAGAAAATTAAAGGCACTGCTTAAAATTATATTCTTTTTTTCAAAATACATATTTTCTATGTCTCTAAAGGAACAAAAATTTTCAGCTTCGTTTATTATAAAATCTACAAATTTTTGTGATGGATTATCTATAGTTTTAAATTTATCAAGAGTATTTATAAACCTATCTGCCAATTCACTTAAATTTTCACATATACCTATGTTTTCTCTTGAACCTGGAAGTTCTATCATAATATTTAAAAATATTAGTCTTATAAGCTCTGGCATATCTATAATGTCACTTCTAATATTTTTGCTGCAGTTTCTTATCCAATTTACAATATAGTTATATTTAGAGGCTCTTTCATCTCCCATAATATGGTTTTGGGTATCCGTTAAATCCCCTAGTTTTCGAAAATTTACAACTTCCTTAGATAAAATCCATGAAGTTTTTGCATCTGTGATCAAAAGCGTTGAAAAAAGTTTTCTATAATCATCCATTGTAAAGTCATATTCTATATCTTCAATGCACATGCATATAATCATCATAATGCAGTGAACATACGTATTATCCATCAGTTTGCTTTTCTTTCCTAAATTGTTGATTTCAAAAGGTGCGTCTTTAAACCTACTTTGTAATTCATAACTCAATACAAAATCATTTATAGGGCATATAATAGCTATATCTTCCGGAGATGTCCCAGCATCTATAAGTTCCTTTAATTTATCTCCGATTTTTTCAATCATTTCACTTCTTAAGGAGGACCCTGTATCCTCATAAATATTATCTGAGCATTTGAATTTATTGGGACTTTCTAAAATGTGACAAAACTCAGAACTACATAAAAAATGTTCCTCTAAATTTATAAGTTCACCGCTAAAAAATTTACTTTTCTTTATAAAATCTATATCTGAACCATAAGAATTGCAAAACCCTGCCTCCATGTTAGAAAAAAAGTAACACCTATGTGCATTTTGAGAAATTATTTCTACTAAATTAAGTCCAGCAGCACATATTTCATCCATATCATCTACCAGTACATATTTTATATTCCCAAGCTTTTTTAAATAACCTTCATCTTGAAGTAAATATTTGTTATAGAGCTGTATTGCCACAGCTATGTCAATAGTTCCTGAATTTAAAAAACTTTTTACGTAATGCATTATTACTTCATCCATCTTATCAAAATTCTGGGCATTTACATTTTCCTTCAATTTTAAAGAATTATATAACCTGTGCCCTATTTTATCCATATCAATTAATGAACATGCAGCTTGACTCATGTTTGAAACGAAAATGCCAGCCATTTTTTTAGATTCCACTGTTATATCTAAGAAGTATCCTTTTCTTTTTCTATAATAATCAATTAGCATTTCCATCATGTACCTTGCAGTATCATAATTTACAAATTCAGGTCTTATTTCGCTTTTTCCTATCAGTTTACAGCTTTTTTCAATAATTGGCCAATATTTTATAATTTCTTCTTTTACAAAATTAGCATAAGTTTTTATTTTACACTGACCACAAAAATTAAAAGAAAGATTCCTCCTCCATGCCATTATCTGATTTAAATTCATAACAAATACTAAAATCTCTTCACTTTTAATTTTTTGAGATTCAATCATATGTCTATATTTTTCTTGTGCTAAAGTAGTTTTACCACTGCCGCTTATTCCATCTATAACAAGACTATTTCCTTGGAAATCATCTTTAAAAAGCATTTCTCTTATTTCTTCATACTTTATTTTCATCACCCACTTTTTTAAATTAATTTTTTTAATGAGTAATTATACCACTTTTAAAAAAACCAGGGTCTATAACCCTGATTTTACAATAATTTTAATCTTCATACAAATATTTTCTTGTCATTGGCAGTTCATTATTAAGTCCTTTTGTAAATACAAACTGATGTATATCTACTACCCCATAATGAAATGAAGCAGCACAAGCATTTAAGTAAAGTCTCCACATTCTTATAAATCTAGTATCCTTCATTTTTTTAACTTCATCTATAGCACCTTCAAAATTTTCAGCCCAACATTTTAATGTTTTAAAATAATGAAGTCTCAAACTTTCTGCATCCACAAGGTGAAGATCATTATCTGCCATTAAACTGACTAACTCTCTTATAGATGGTATATATCCTCCTGGGAATATGTATCTCTTTATCCATTCATTCACTTCTCCTTCTGTTTGTGCAGTAATACAATGAAGAAGTGATACTCCTCCTGGATTTAGCATATCTCTTACATCTTCCATATAAGTGGACAGATTTTTTCTTCCCACATGTTCAATCATTCCTACACTTACTATTCTATCAAATTTTTGTTTTTTATCTGCAAGTTCTCTATAATCTGCAAGTTTAACTTCAACTTTTCCCTGTAAATTATTTTCCTCTATTCTTTCATTTGCCTTTTTTAACTGTTCCTTACTTAAAGTTATGCCTACAGCCTTTATTCCATATTTTTTTGCAGCCATGAGAATGAGTTCTCCCCATCCACATCCTATATCTAAAAGTGTTTGTCCCTCTTTTAAATTAAGCTTTTTCAATATATGATCTACCTTATTCAATTGTGCCTGATAAAGGGAATCATTTTCATGCTTAAAATATGCACAAGAATAACTCATTGTTTTATCAAGCCATAAACTGTAGAAATCATTTCCCTGGTCATAGTGATACTGTACATCAGTTTTGCTTCTCTTTAAAGTATTTGGAAGTATTTTGTACACTTTAGAAAATATATCCGCTTTATTTAAAAAGCTTTCTCTATTCTTATATACTGATTCTAATATTTCTCTAATATTTCCTTCAAAATCAAGAATCCCGTCCATATATGCCTCTCCTAGAGTAAGAAAAGGATCTCGCAATATGTCTTTTTCAGAAATGGGCTTATTCATACATACTTTAAATTTTATGTCTCCCTCTCCATACTTTTCTTCAGAACCATCCCAATACTTAACTGCTACAGTGTCCGAAAAGGCACTTTGTAAAAATTTTCTAAAAAATATTTTATCTAATCCCATATCTTTATATCTTCCTTTCTTGAAAAATAAAACTATATTTAAAATAGATATATACTACACAACAATCACACATTTAATTTTCATTACTATGACTTTCATTTGGAATATATATCTTTAAGCTCTCTATTCTCTTCTCATCTACTTTTTCCACTTTAAAAATTATATTTTCATATTCAACTGTATTTTCTTCCCCTTCTTTAGGAATGCTTCCTAAAAGTTCTATTACAAAACCACCTATAGTATCTGAATTATCTGATTCCAATTCTAAATTTAAAAATTCATTTACTTCATCTATTGATACTAATCCACTTACTAGATAAGTATCCTGATCAATTTTATTTATATACTGGTCATTATCATCATACTCATCAAAGATATTTCCCATTACCTCTTCAATCAAGTCTTCTATAGTTACAATTCCAGAAAATCCACCATATTCATCAATTAAAATTGCCATATGATTTTTAGTATTTTGGAGCTCTTTAAAAAGTACATCTATATTTTTATTTTCCGGTATAAAATAAGGAGTTCTGAGCAGTGGTTCTATATCTACATTATCTGCAGAAGTTTTCATAAGCTTCACAAATAGATCCTTAACATACAATATACCTATTATATTGTCTATATCATCTCTATAAACAGGTATTCTAGAATATTTTTCTTCAATAATACTTTCAATAGTACCCGAATCTATGTCATTTATATCTATAACAAATACTTCTGTTCTAGGAGTCATAACTTCTTTTGCTAGTTTATCATCGAATTTAAATATTCCCTCTATCATTTTCTTTTCAGATTGATTAAAAACTCCTGTTTCCTGTCCAAGTTCTATCATTGATCTAATTTCTTCTTCAGATACTTCATCTTCAATATTTTCTGTACTTATATTACATATTTTTAAAAGGACATTAGTAGAACCTGAAAGTAATTTTACAAAGGGTAACATCAACTTACTTATAAACAAAGTTGGATTTATTAATGCCATTGATATTGTTTCTGATTTTTGAAGTGCAATTCTCTTTGGAAATAATTCTCCAAATACAAGAGTAACATAAGATAATAGCACTGTAATTATAATTACAGACAGTTTGTCACTATAGGGAACGTGAAGTTTACCCAAAAAAAATGAAAACTTCTCCGATAAGGTAGTAGCTGCAAACGCACTAGCTAAAAATCCAGCAAGAGTTATTCCCACCTGTATAGTAGCTAGAAAATTGTTTGGTTCTTTTAATAATTTCAATATTCTCTTTGCCTTTTTATTCCCCTCTTCTGCTAAATAATTAATTCTACTTTTGTTTAAAGCAACTATAGCCATTTCTATGGCTGAAAAAAATGCATTAATCACCGTGAGTACTAATAACAACATAAGTTCGAATATTATACTCTGCCAGGTAACATCCATGCCCACAATCGTCCTTTCATCTATTTTTTAGATAATAAAATAAATAGGAATTAGATGATAAGTCTAATTCCTGCAATAAAATCCTTTTATTATACTTGTGTGTAACTTACAAGCCATTCTTATCATTTATAACTTGAATATAACTTGAACTTTCTTGTAAATCAATGGTGCAGGTGAAGGGAGTCGAACCCCCACGCCGTAAAGCGCTAGATCCTAAGTCTAGTGCGTCTGCCAATTCCGCCACACCTGCATATATAAAAAATAAATATTAGGATTTTTCCACGTTACAACTTTACCACAAAACTACAACCTCGATTGAATTGGTGGCTTACCGGGGAATCGAACCCCGGGCAACATGATTAAAAGTCATGTGCTCTACCAACTGAGCTAGTAAACCATTGGCTGGGATGGCAGGATTTGAACCTACGAATGATGGAGTCAAAGTCCATTGCCTTACCACTTGGCTACACCCCAACGTTAAACAGATTTCCTTCTTCTTATATATGAATAAGTATCCATAAAGCAAAAACACTATAGAAATCATTAATTTACAGGTTATATACTTAAGTGTACTAATTTATTCCTCTACCTATAAAACTAGGGAATTTTTTGTAACTGCAATATATATTATAAAACACAACAAATATAATGTCAATAGTTTTTTTGTTTTAATAATTGTTACCCTTTATTATTTCCTAGTATGTTAACTTTTATATAGATAAGAGAGACATTTTGTCTCTCTCTTTTGTTAATTGCCTGTTTTGTTTTTAATTATTTTATTGTATTCATTTAAAATTGAATCCAACATTTGACTTGCAACAATCACTTCTGGATCGAGCAAATTTTTCTTTTGCTCAATTAAATTCTCTAGTTCTTTTCTTAATTCAGTTATTTTTTGCAATATTCTTTCAATTTCGCTCATATTATTCCCTCCTTTCTCAAATTAGTATAGAAAGGAAGGAATTTCTTATAAATATTAATCTATTGGGAATACCACCATAGTATTGACTAATTGTATTTAAAAGTAAAAAAAATAAGAACTGGTAAATACCAGTTCTAAATAAAATTATCAATTATTTAAATTTACCAACAATCATAAATACTGCTGCACTAACAATAGATATTACTGCAGTATTAAAAAACTTATGTGGTAAAAAGTAGGATAATATAATTAAAAAGGACGTAATTATTATAGAAGCATATTTAAGCTTCATTCTACGTTCTTTACTTTTTATTCTTTTGTTAATATTATCTACAGGAGAAAAAATACAAATAAGTACAAAGGAAATAAACTGCAGCATCAACAATATATATGTATTAAATGAAACATATTTTCCAACAATTATTATAGATAAAAATGCAATAAAACTAATGAAAAAGCATCCCCAATAGGTTTTTGCATGATACCCTCCTGAAAATATCCTAATTGGGCAAAAAAATATAAGAATAACTACATAATACTGCTGCAATGAAAACAGCCAAAATATAATAAAATATGGAATAATCTTTGTTATCTCATCAAAAATACAAAGTAATCCATACTCCATCTTTTTTAGTTCCAAATCAGAAAATTGAGGATTTGTTTCAGAAATTTTTTTTACTATAGCTCCTATAAGTTCATCCATTTATCTATCCTTCTATCTTAAATCTTATTGTGAATTTAGTAACTTCCGGACTACTTTCCACACATATACTTCCATCGTTTTTTTCAACTAGTTGTTTAATAATATATAGTCCAAAACCATGGTCACTTTTTTTGCTAGTTTTCGTAGAGAAGCCTTTATCAAAAATCTTTTTTTTCGCATTTTCTGAAATAACCTCCCCATTGTCAGCTACTTCAATGCAAAAATCTTTATGCTCTCTAAAAGTACTTACAGCTATTTCTTTATAATCCGTATATGATTTAGATTAGAATGCCTCAAAAGCATTGTCTACTAGATTACTTATAATGCTTATCAACTCATCCTGTCTAATTTTTATCAAATCAAAAGGTTCATCAATCATCACTTCAAAATCTATATTATTTTTCATAGCATAGTTATTTTTGATAGACAATAGCCCATCTATGTAATCATTTCCTGTATCTAAGTACTTAAAAGAAGAATGTACGGTATCTGAAATTTTTAACACATAGTCGTTTATTTTTTCAACAGTGTTAGGTTTATTTAACATGCATAAGCCTTGTATGACATTTATGTGATTGGCAAAATCGTGTTTTTCCTGTCTTATTATACTAATTATTTCTTCCATATTTTTAATTTGGCTTTCTTGAACTTTATACTTAGCATTTATGTCTACAAGAGTTTGCTTTTCTTTTAAGTTTTTAAACTTTAAAATTAAAAATACAAAATATACAGAAAAAATTAAGATATTATAAGTTTGTATACTTTTTATATTAAAAATGGTTAAATTGACACTATATACAAATAAGGTAACTATTCCTATTTCAATTATTAAGTTTGAAAAAACATGGCCTTCTTTTTCAAATAATTTGAGTTTTATAAAATGAAAATTAAATTTTAGAAATATACATACAATAGTTATTTGTAAAACTTTAGACAATATTAAAAATATCCATACACATATACCTTTTGAAACAAATTGGTTCATATTGACATCAAAAATAAACATTTCAATTACTTCAATAAAAGTTTCCGAACCTAAAATTATTGTAACAAATAGACAATATATAACTGTAGAATCATATAACTTTACTTTTACAATATAAGCTAGTACTAAAATATCAACTATTGAAAGAAAAAGTGTATGATAAACATTTGGAATATAAAATGTACTCCAATAAGTTACAAAAATGTATGCTATACAAAATAAGGCTACCTTTAATTTATTGCTCACTATAAATTTTTTTTTATCATAAAGGGCTTCAAAAACCCCCAAAAAAAGCAAAGCCTCAATACCATCCAATACTATTTCTTTTATTACATCCATATGCCCTCTCCTATACTTATATCTTTTATAGTACAGTTAACATTATATTAAAATTTTAACTGTACTATTTATAAGAAACTTGATGTACTACTTTAAAAGTTCTTTAGGACATTTGGGTTGATACCCTAAACCTAATGATGTAGGAGTTATAACTATTGCTGCTAAAAATAAAGATATTGAACCTACTACCTTCATTATCTTACTTAATAGGGTTTTTTTTAAATTTTTCATTTTATACTACACTCCTTTAGTAAAAATTTTGTAATTATATAGCTCATTTTATATATTCTACAATATATTGTTTTTTCCTCCCCCAATTTATAAAAAAGTAACATTTATCTAAAAAATTATCTTTTTAGATAAATGTTACTTAAAACGCAGTCAAAAACTTACAATTAATAAATATCTAATTACGTCAATAACTCTTCTTTACATTCTTATTAATTTTGTAGTATTATAGACACGCAAATCTTTAAACTGAATAACAAATAAAAATTCTAATAAATAACTGAACATATTTTAGATAAATGTACTAAATAAGGAGGATTTTAATATGATAAGATACAGCTTAGTAACACAAAAAAATCCCAGGGAGATTGTTTTACTTAAAGCCTCTCCTTGCATATGGGGACACTGCAGTTTTTGTGATTACATAGATGACAACAGCACAGACACTAATTCAAATATAATTTTTAATGAGAACATTCTCAAAAAAGTTACAGGAAAATATAAAACTCTAGAGATTATAAATTCAGGAAGCTGCTTTGAGTTACCCATTGAAACACTGGAATACATTAAATCTATAGTAGTTTCAAAAGGCATAAAAAAGTTATTTTTTGAAAGCCACTGGCTTTACAAAGATAGGCTTCATGAAATGGAGGATTTTTTTAAAATACCTATAATATTTAAATGTGGTATCGAAACCTTTGACGATAATTTTAGAAATAAGGTATTACGTAAAGGTGCTGTTTTTTCTGGACCAGCTGAAGTTGCCAAATATTTCAAGTCCATATGCCTTTTAGTTGGAATAAAAGGACAGACTACTGAAATGATAAAAAAAGATATAGAGTATCTGCTTAAATATTTTCAATATGGATGCGTAAATATATTTACACAAAATTCCACAAGCATAGAAAGAGATGAAAATTTGATAAATTGGTTTAAAGAAAATTATTCCTTTTTGGATGAAGAAAAAAATATAGAAGTACTTTGGAATAATACTGATTTTGGTGTTGGAACTATTTGTGACAGTTAAAAATCTACGTTAAGTCATTGACTTACCAGAAGGTAAGCCAGCTTTAATGTAATAAATACAAGTGTACTTATTACATTAAAGCTGTTTTTTTAAAAAAGCTTTTATATCTTCTGAAGGCATTGGCTTTCCAAAATAATATCCCTGAATTTTGTTACAATTTTTACCTTTCAAAGATTTAATCTGATTTTCTTCTTCAACACCTTCTGCTACTACTTCCAATTTCATTCTATGAGCAAGTTTTATTATCTCTTCCGTTATAATATCTTCATAATAATCACTGCATATACCATCTATAAAAGTTTTGTCAATTTTAAGCGTATTTATTGGAATACTTTTTAAATAGTTCAAAGAAGAATATCCACTTCCAAAATCATCAAGTGCAACTTTTACTCCCATATTTTTAAGTTCATTTATCACTTTAAGATTACTTTCAAGAGACTCCATCATAACATTTTCAGTTATCTCTATTTCCAAGTATTCTGGTTTTAATTCAGTTTCCTCCAGAACTTTCTTTACCGTATATACAAAATTATCATCTTTAAGTTGTATTGGCGATACATTTATGGATATAAAGTCATAAGAATATCCATTATCTTTCCACATTTTATTTTGAGAACAAGCAGTTTTTAAAACCCATTCTCCTATAGGTATTATAAGCCCTGTTTCCTCTGCCAAATTTATAAATTCTAAAGGCATAACCCATCCTAGCTTAGGACTATTCCATCTAATTAAGGCTTCAAAACCTACTACTTTTGTATTCTCCATATCCACTTGAGGTTGATAGTATAGAATAAATTCATTATTTTTTATTGCCTTTCTAAGCTCTTTTTCCATCTCAACTTTTTTCAAAATTTCATTGTACATGGATTTTTCAAACAATTTATAAGAATTTTTACCTAGCAATTTAGTTCTATTTAACGCTATATCTGCATTTCTAAGTAAAGTAGCGACTTCTTCTCCGTCGCTAGGATATACAGTTATTCCTACAGTAACCGATATTAAGGTTTCCGTTCCATCTATATTCCAAAGTCCACTTATGGTATTTATCATACACTGAGCTATGCTTTCCAAATGCTGTTTATTATCATATCCATTTTTTAAAATTAAAAACTCACTTCCGCCCATCCTTGCAACCATACCCAAATGCAATTGGCTTAAAACCTCTCCTGTTTTTGTTAACAGTTTATCTCCATACTCATATCCAAAGATATCATTTATATTTTTAAAATTATCCAAGTCTATTTGGAATATAGAAAAATTATCTTCTGATTTTTTTTCTATTCTCTTTTCAACTTCCTTTTTGAAAAGATTCCAATTGGGTAAGTTAGTTAATTGATCATAATAGGCTAATTTTTTTATCCCATCATATTTAGATCTAAGCTGCCGTTCTGATGCACATAATTGTTCATATATACCAAAAAGTTCTACATAACTTTGATTTAGCTTTTTATTTGTATCCAGATCCATGATAAATCCATCTTCCGTCTTTTGTGCTAGTATCAACCCATAATGAAAAAACTGGGTAATTTTTTCAATGTACCTTTCCGAAATAACAGGTGTATTTTTTATTAGAAGCTTATATTTTCTTTCATCAAAGTTAGATTCTTCAAATTTAACTTTAAAACAATCTTTATCAGACTTTTCAATAAAAACAGGGTTTAAAAAAATTGTGCCAATATGCTCCTCGTTTATGGTAATTGGTATACCTATGTAAACTAAATTACCATATCCCTTGAAAATTCCTATTTTACTTTCGTTTCTAATTTGATTTAATATATATTCTTCTTTTTTGTTATCGCCTAATTTATCAAATATATGTATGTATTTTTGTGAATTTATATTAAGTATTTCTCCACTTATATCTTTTACATAACAAGCTATTGAAGTTATAGAATAAAATCTTTCCATTAAATTTTTAAGTTCGGATATATTTATCATATCAGCTAATACAAAGGCCATATGGGCACCAACTTTCATCCTCATTTATTTACAGGAATTGTAAAATATATTTTACTATCTAAATTTTTACTATTATAATCATATTGCAAAACTTTACTTGAAAGTGTTAATAAATTTGCATATTGTCTTTAAATTATATAATCATTTCATCATTTTGAAAACACTTTTATTCAAATTTTATATTTTTTAATTTATCTTTTAGTAAATCCCCCAGGGTAACTCCACTTTCATCTTCATCTAAATACTGTTTAAAATTATCTTTAGGCTTATCCACTGCATCTTTTATACTAAGAGATATTCTACTATCTTTTGTATTTATATCTAATATTTTTACTTTTACTCTATCTCCTACTTTTAATACATCAGATGGTTTTGCAATATGTTCTTCAGATATTTCTGAAATATGGACAAGTCCTTCTACTCCTGGTTCAATTTCTACAAATGCACCTATATTTATAATCTTGCTTACAGTTCCCTCTATTATATCATTTACGTTATACTTTTCATCCATATTATCCCATGGATTTTTTTTCGTATCCTTTAAGGAAAGTGATATTCTATTTTTATCTTTATCTGCATTCAGCACATATACCTCTACACAATCCCCAACAGATACTACTTCAGAAGGATTTTTTATTCTTCTCCAGGAAAGTTCTGAAATATGTGCAAGCCCTTCTACACCACCTAGATCAATGAAAGCTCCAAATCCAGTTAGCCTGCTTACTACTCCTTTAACCTTATCTCCTTTAGATATGCTGCTCCAAAGTTTTTCTTTTTTCTTTTCAAACTCTAGTTTTTCTACTTCTTTCCTAGATAACACAATTCTTGATTTACTTTTATCCAGTTCTATTATCTTCACCAAAAGAGTTTTTCCTAAAAATTCGTTTAAATCACTAACATATTTAACTGAAAGTTGTGAAGCTGGTATAAACGCTCTAAGGCCATATAAATCAGCGATTACTCCACCCTTTACTACTTGTTTTACCACTATTTCAAATGCTTTGTCATCCTTTAGCACCTCAGTAAGTCTGTCCCAACATATTTCTCTATCTGCTTTAATTTTTGACAACAGTACATTTCCATCTTCATCATTTGTTTTAATTACATAAACGTATATCTCATCCCCAACTTTTAAAACTTCATCCACATTTACATTTTCATCTTTACATACTTCACTTTTAGGTAATACTCCATCAACTATGTAGCCAATATTTACCATGGCCTGTTCATCGGTTACAGAAATTACTTTACCTTTTACTACTTCTCCACTTCTCACATTTTTCATAGATGAATCAATTTGATCCATAACTTCGTTCATTGAATTTAATTCATTATCATTGTCCATTAAATTCCATCTCCCATTCTGTTATAGTTATAGTTTAATTTTTACTTAAAATCACTATATCATTTTAACAATTATATTCTATCACAAATGCTATATAAAGTTACATTTATCCGATGACTACCTGCTCTAATACTCCTACTTCTCCAAGTAAGAGTAAAGAGCAGCTACGTCCCTGGATAACGATTTTCCCTAAAGGATAACGCCTTCTAAGTGCTGAAGCACTAAGAATCCTGTTAATAAGCATCAGGTGGAGTCAAAACTCCATCTGATGGCAAGAACTCTGTTTATGTAGTTATACATACTTAAAGGTCTTTATAACTTTTATATTGTAAAATTGAATCTGCACTTTTTACAGCTCTTACAATAGCTTTTTCCATAACTTCAGCAGCTAAAAATCCAACTACACTTAAATCAGCTTCTATTTTTCCACATGACGCAGCAAAAATAGTATCTCCATCAAACATAGAGTGGGCAGGTCTTATTGCTCTTCCATAGCCATTATGTGCCATTGAAGCAACTTTATTCATTTGTGTTTTTGTGAAATTTCCATTAGTTACCACAGCCCCAATAGTAGTATTTCCACTAAACAAATTCTTCTTTTCAGAATATCTTTTAAGCATTACTTTTTCAGTGCCTGCAAAAGATTTTTTATCCTCATTTAAGGCTCCTGCAATTATACTCTGACTCTTGCTATCTATTACATCTCCAAGACAATTAACTGCAACTACAGCTCCTACCTTAAGTTCTCCAACCTGAATTGCAAAAGTTCCAAGTCCGCCCTTCATGGCATGTTCATTTCCAAGTATTTTTCCTACAGTTGCACCTGCTCCAGCACCTACATTTCCATTTTCACATAAATTCAATTCCGAATTTTTACAGGCTTCATATCCCATAGTCTTATCTGGTCTTACTCTAAAATCTCCTATATTCAAATCAAATAAAACAGCTCCACAAACTATAGGCACTTTTGTAACTGATACATCAAAACCAATACTCTTCTCTTCTAAGTACTGCATTACTCCTCCTGCTGCATCAAGTCCAAAAGCACTTCCTCCTGCAAGTACTACGGCATGAATTTTATCTACTAAGTTTACGGGATTTAAGAGATCAGTTTCCCTTGTACCTGGAGAACCTCCCCTTACATCAACTCCAGCGCTTGCTCCTTCTTCAAACACAAGTACAGTACAACCTGTAGGTCCATTTAACTTTTGAGAATTTCCTATTCTCATTCCTTCTATGCTATTAAATGTTATTTCCTTCATTTTTTCCTCCTATATCAAAACCCTAAGCTAAAAGCTTAGGGTTTATTTCTATATTATCAATTTAAGATAAAACATAATTACAACTATTTGTGTTTTATCTTAGTAACTGCCGTAACTACGGATATTGTAATAAGTATACATAAAATCATTTCAGGTATACCATTTGTAACACCTACAGCTATAATTCCCTTTTGGGCAGCACTTGAACTTATATTCAAAGCCTTTGCATAAGATCCAAGATATATAATATATATCATTCCTAAGACCATAATAGTATTCATCAATGAGCCTACTGCTGAAGCTATTCCTATAGGAATAATCTTTTTCTTCATATTCAAACACCTGTATACATAATAAGGTATTATGCCTATGAGTACTCTAGGTAAAACTGATACCAGTGGATTCATAAATACAAAAGAAACTGGTGTAGGTGCAGTTATAGACTGAATCACACTAAATATACCGAAAATAAGCCCTACTGAGGCACCAACTATAGGTCCTTCTAAAATAGAACCTATTATGACAGGTACATGCATTATAGTGGCTTTCACCGGTGGAATAGGTATAAAACCCAGTCCTGTAATTCCAAGTACAATAGAAATTCCAGACAGCATTCCAATTACAGTAATCTGTCTAATTCCAAACTTTGAATGACTTTTTATTTGTCTTTCCATAATTTTTTCCGTTGCTGTTCTTGGGCATTTGAAAAAAATGCCTTATGTAGATACAACACGGACCCTCCTTTATAAAATTTAGTTCAGTTTTATTTCAATAAATACTGACGATTTAATTTTATCATGTTTAACCAAAAGTTCAATATATAAATCATAAATATAGAATTTAATCTCTTTTTATTGGAAAACCATCTTTAAAACATTCCTTAGGATACAGTAAACTTATTACCTTTTCCCTACTGCATTTTCCATTTTTCATAAATACATTAGGTATTCCTTTCAAATAAACCCGTACATTTTCTTTAGGAAATATGTCACATACATTTTTTATACATTCTACAACAGAATTATTTTTAGATTTTCTTATGTACTCATCTATTTTTTCTCCTTTTAACCAATCAGCCCCTTTATATTTGTCATCATAGTTTATAACAGTACATTTTAATTTTTCTTTATCATTTCCCGATATAGATGACATAAAAAAAGTTTTAACCATAATATCATCTATAGGCAAACTGTATCCTGCAAAAATTATATGTTTTGCATTCTTTATAAGAAGCCCCATCTCAGTTTTTAACTCTTCTAAAGCAGGTATATTCTTCTTTTTAGAAAGGCTCTGTATTATAAGTGTCATATCATAGGGATAGGTTATCTGTCCACAATAAGGACATTCTATTGCTCCTCTCTTATTTAGCTTTTCCTTAGGTGTCCTATACTTCCAATTTTTTTGTAAAGGTTTTAAAATAGAGGGGCCAAAAATTTCTGAAGATAATCTATCCCATTTTTCTGCAAAGGTTACTATAGATTTCCCACATTCAGGACAAATCCTTGATCCAAACATTCCATGAGGGAATAATACTTTACCTATTCTCATTGTTCTAGAAGGATAGCTATAATCATTTATAACCTTGCACTGGGATTCATTGGTAGTATACCGTATTTCGCATTCATTTCCGTCTAATCCAGCAGAAGCTATTTGAGTTCCAAAATCGTCATATAGCTGAAGCTTTAATCCATTTTCTAAATAGGTAGGATTCATGTTCACTTCTTTGTGCACATTAAATATGTTCCAAAGTATTACAGGATCCCAATTAAAAGATATTATAGCATAGGAATAAAGGTAAAACCTCCTTGTATCCATTTTATATCCTCTGCTTTCAAATGTTTTTGCCTCCTCTACCATAAGTTCGGCAAGAATTTTTCCAAATTGATAATAAGGTTCCATTTTTTCTTCATCCATATATCCCGGTACCTTTTGTATACTTAATCTTTCTAATTCTTCAATAAGAAGTATAAGACATCTTTTAGCTGCCTGTACTCTCTCCACTCTTAAGAATTTCCTTTTCCCATCACAAAATGCATTAAATCCCATGTTATTATCAATAAGTTGATCCAGCATAGTGAATAATTCATGCATATTAAACTTAGTATTTGTACTTATTATAGTTTCAAGGGCCTTAAAGTCATAGACTTTTGACAATTTAGGGTCCTTAATTAGATCTTCTGTTACTAATTTTTTAAAAGCGCTTGCTAGTTTTTCGTCTTTATCTTCCAAAAATGAAAAATCATTTTTACTGATTTTTAGAACCAATTGTATTAACTCACTTGTAGGATGAAGTCCTAAATTTTTAGTAGCACCAGCTCCCCATAATACTACCGTTTCAGGCCAATATTTTTCAGGCATAAACCCATCTCCCTCCTTTAATTTAATTTTAATTAATTACCATTTTTCAAATATATATATTATACCACCGCAAAACATTTCATATAAAAATTAACCGGGAGATTTTTCAATCGCCCGGTCTATTTTTTAATATTTATTCTACTTTAAATTCTGTTCGTAGGATTCTATCATTCTTTTTACCATCTGTCCTCCTACTGATCCAGCTTCTCTTGCTGTAATATCACCATTATATCCATCTTTTAAATCTACTCCAACTTCTCTTGCTGCTTCCATTTTAAATCTATCCAGACCTTCTTTTGCTTCTGGAACTAATGCTCTATTACTTCTACTTGCCATAATTAATTCCCCCTTTAGGATTTTGATAGATTTTTATTGAAGTACTTATTAGTTGTGTATTTAAATTTTGTGCAATTTCAAAATTAATACTCTATTGAATTAATAACAAAAAAGTTAAATTTTAAGTTGCTTTATATTTTCTCGTAAATTCTCTAAAAGTATTTCTAAAATTTAAAAGGCACAAAAATACGGACAATCTTTACTCTTAGGTTGTCCGCAAAAATATTTTTACAATTAAAATTACACTTGAGACTTATTTTTTTCTAAAAAATCCTTTGCTTGTCCAATGGTAAGTGGCAAATCATCAGCATTTAAAATTCCATCTCTATCTAAAATCTCAATTAAATGTGCTACTCTAGGAAGTCTTAAATTAATCTTACGGATAACTTCCTTCTGATTAAATACTTCTTCAGTAGTTCCTCCCATTACGACCTTTCCTTTATCTAGAAGATAAACTTTATCTGCAAGAAGTGGAACTGTATCCACATCATGTGTTGCAAAAATTAGAGTAATTCCAAGTTCTTTATTTATAGAATCCAAAAGCCTAATTAATTTGTGTACTCCTCGTGGATCAAGTGCTGCGGTTGGCTCATCCAATACCATAACTTTTGGTTTCATAGCAAGTACGCTTGCAAGTGCAATTCTCTTTTTTTGTCCACCACTTAAATTGTGAGGGCTTTTATCTTCATACCCTGACATTCCCACTGTTTTTAAAGCCCACTCTATAGTATTCTCTAACTTTTTCCCACTAACTCCCATGTTTAAAAGTCCATAGGCAATTTCCTGCCTGACTGTAGGGTTAAAAAGCTGGTCATCAGAATCCTGAAATACCATTCCCACATTGCGCCTAATCTCTACTAAATTTTTTTTACATACTTCCATACCATTTACAGTGATAGTTCCAGATGTAGGTTTTAAAATTCCATTAAATAGGTGAAAAAGCGTAGACTTTCCCGCACCATTTGGGCCAAGTATTGCTACTTTTTCCCCACTTTTTATTTTCATATTAATATCTTTAAGCGCCATACTCCCATCACCATAAGCATAACTAACTTGAGACACATCAATAATTTCCATAAACATTCTCCTTTAAATCAATACATTTGCAATAATTAGAACAACCAATAAAATCACACCTACTACACCAAGTTCAAAATCCTTAGAAGGTACTGGATATGTAAAAAATTTAGCTTCTATACTATCTTCATTATATCCCCTTGACAGCATGGCATTATAAACTCTTATACTTCGATCTAAAGATTGTATTATAACATAGACTGCTATTTCTGCAGTATCTTTAACCTGATGAAACCAACTAGCCTTATATCCCATACGACTCAACTGAGCGTGTCTCATACTTTTTCCCGTCTCTTCTATAATAAATATATACCTATACATCATATCTGCCAAGTCTACTATTATAGATGGCATTTTAAATATTCTAAGAGTTTCGAGTATTTCAATCATAGGCGTACAAAAAGATAGTACACAAGCTAAGGTAACAGCTGCCATTATTCTAAGCATAAGTAAAATTCCAAGATCAAGTCCTTCTTTATAAATATTTAAATGATAACTTCCAAATGGGATATAGGTTAAAACATGACTACCATTAGTAAAAAGCATACTTATAAATACAATCCACGCTATTCCAAAAGGTATAAGTAATCTTTTTACAAGCCTTTTCCATGGCAAATGTAATGTATAATACCCAAATAAAGATAGTACCCATAAAAAAGTTACCAAATACCAATGCGAAAGGAAAGTAGCAATGATAATACCACTTAAAAACAAAACCGTTTTGACTCTCCCATCTAAACAATGTAAAAAACTATTTTTATCATACATTTTTCTAAATGAAGCTAGTTCCATAATTTTATTCTTCCCCTTTGATTTTAATTTGCTGAACATCTTTCCCCAGTAATATCCAACTATCAATTCTGCACAAAATTAGTCACAAAAGCACCTACTTATTCATCACCTTACATGACGTCCAATTTTTAATAATCTTTTCGTAAACGATTTTACCCTTCCTAGAAACCTAGGAAGGGTAAATTATAATAACTGAAATAATATACTATAACAAAGGTCACCCCCCTATCACTCGTAGAGTTTAATGGTTCCTAAAACAACATAGGCAGGTCTTCTGACTTAAGATCATCATCCCTATAGCCTTCCCAGTTTCCCAGTGACATATAATAAGGACTCCTCTTTTCACAGCGGCGGGACCGTGCAGACTTTCCATCTGGCTTCCCTTTTCAGCATAATAATGCACCTATATCTTTTTTATATTTTTTTGTCAATAGTTGCTTTTCTAATTATGATATATAACTATTTAAGGCAATTTTCTCACAATATTTCTTTCATGTCAAGCATGCGACTTAATTAGTTGCAATTGGTGATTTGAAAATTAATTATTGTAAAAACTATCCGAAGTATAAGTTGATTTTTACTTAGAAACACCACGAATCTAGTTTTCATACATAAAATAAGCAATAGCATCTTTTAATGATGTAGCAAAATCTACATTTCTCTTATGATAAGCATTTCCTCCATACTCATTTCCCTGGTTATCACATATATAAGCATAATCATAACTTTTTGGATCACACCACTTCATAAAAGTATAGGTATGGCTTGGACCATTCGTTGTAAAACATATATCTCCAGGTCGAAGTTGTGCTAAATCCTTACACTTAGTCCACCCTCTTTGTAAAAGTTGTGATGTAAATTCTACAGTATTACATACCCACTCTGGCAAATCAGTAAGCCCTGATCTTCTCAAAGCTTCACTTTGAAAATATACACAGTTATTGCTTGTGTCACCACCGTGAAGTTCAATAGCTCTACTTAAAACTGATTGTCTATGATCTTCATCACTAAGATAATTATAAAGATTTTTCTGCAATTCAGAATGGGAAGCAGAAGTATCTGTTGGTGTAGTTGGCTCAGATGATGGGTCAGCTGGTGCTGGCTGCGGCTGCGGTTGTGGCTCAGGTGATGGTTGAGGCTTATCTGACGTTTTGCCATTTGTCAAAGCTGCTACTATGTCTCCAGTTATCCCAGCTTCGCCGCCAAATACATATAACTTACTAAAGCTTTTATTTTCTATAAAACATTGTGTTATAGGAGCTGTACTGCTTCCTACCAAAACTATTGGATTTGAATTTAATGCAGCAAAAGCTGATCCGCTTAAAGCATCTGCAAAGTCTTCTGAATAAGCCAGACAAATCGAACTAAAATCAAATTTATCAGAAAAAGCATTTATTATATTTATATTTCTTTCATATTTATCGCTGCCAGAAATCCTCTTAACATTTTGGAACTTAGATGACACAGCATCACTTATTATGTCTTGTCCACCTAATACATAAGTTACCGGTATATTTTTATTTTCTACCAATTGGCTTACTGAATCTGGAACTGAATCCTTTGGTACTAATATAATTGGCATTTGCAATTTTGCAGCTATAGAAGCTATAGAAAGTGCATCAGTATAATCACTATCTGTAGTTAAGATTATTCCATTGGATGTCCCTATTTGATTTGCCACTGATACAGAAGTCTCAGTTCTGTTAAGTCCAGAAAATCTTTCAGTTGATATATTCATCCCATGAAGCTCATCCTCAACTTCATTGCTTATAACTCCAATGCCTCCTACAATAAAAACTTGTTTAACACTTAATCTCTTTATTTGCTCAATTGTAGTATTCTCTAATCTATCACTGCCATTTAAAAGTATTGGTGCATTATACTTTTTAGCTAAAGTCGCTGCACTTAAAGCATCTGGAAAGTTATATCCATTCACAATAACTGCATAGTTGGAACTCTTCCAACCCTGATTTACTATTTGTGAACAGGTTCCATATCTATCTTGTCCACCTAATCTTATAGATTCCGGTGAAGCAGCACTAGCTTTCACTCCAAAAAATATAAATACAAACATAAAAACAGAAAGTAAACTAATTAATTTTTTTCTCATATGTACACCCCTTATTATTTAATAACTTAACTTTCACATATATAAAATTTTCACTTAATATGAAAAATTTGCGAATCAAAGCTTGCAAGTTAAGAATTAATAATGAAAAATTAATAGTGAAGGATGATTTTTAGCTATCGCAAAAAATCTTTAAGTTTATATAATTCATCAATATTTCACTTTAGCGAAACGAGTGATGAAAAGCTTAATCAAAGATTTTTTGTAGTGTAACGGAAAAAAATCTACATTAATTATTAATTCTTCGTTCTTAACTATTATTTAAACACTGCTTTACATACCTTCAACATCTTCTTTTTGAATATCTATTATTTCTGCGTCAGTATTGTTTTCTACAAAAGTTATGATATTTTCCATTGTTGAATCTACTTGTGCAGAAGTTCCACATATTCCTGCAGCTCCTATAACTATCATTTGATGAACATCCTGCTCATCAACTTCTGCCACAGATACGTTAAACTTATTTTTTAACTTTTGAACTATGCTTTTTACTACCATTCTTTTTTCTTTTAATGAATGAACCCAGGACGCTCTCAAGGTAATTTTCATAAGCAATATTTTCATATGTTTCACCATCTTTTCATTATAAGTATAATTTGCTTTCTGTTTTCCTGTCAACTTTTGATTATAGAAATAGTTTTACAGTAGCACAAATAACCTTTTCAATTATGCTATCCAAATTGCTAATATCATTTCTACTTTTCATATTGATAACCTTCTATATTTTTAATTATTGCCATTTGATCGGGCAAATTTTCAATTTGAATTTTAACTTCTGTTAGTTCATCAGTTATATCTTCATTATAGTTTCTTAAATAATCATAAAGATTAGATGTATTAACATGGCTGTAACTATTTACAGCTATAACTACCTTACTTATCTTTAAAATCCTATTTAAACTGCAGCATTCGCTTAAAGCTCTGGATATTTTACTCAATAAAATCATATCGTGCATTTATTATTTACCCCTTTTTTCAAAACTAATTTGTTATTAAATTTTTAACTTTCCCACTTTAGGTAGGGCATTTAATATCCTTATTTCTCCACTGTGACATGCCTTAAATTGTCCTGTTAAGTCTTTTCCAGCATACAGACCAAAATGCGTCCCTCCACCCCATACAGGAGACAAACTCACATCATACACTATTCCATTTACAGCAACATACGCCGGAGAACCACCAGAACCATTATATTTCGAGAGTTCTTCCAAAGTAAATTGTTTTTCCTGTCTTACTATATCTTTGTTCATTGCATTCATTAGTCTTTCTAATTCACCTACTTGAATATTCATGAGATGTCTATAATTGCTTTTTATAAAAGGACATACAGCAAACATACTATTTCTTTTATAAAAAGTAATTTTTCTCCTAATTATCTGCAGCTTTTTCATTAAATAAAAATCCAACTATTTTTCCTCCTCTGCTCTATCATTCAATCTCAGGAAAATACTTTTCAATACATCTTTTGAAATAGCCTTAAGTTTATTCTGTAAATTATAGCTAAGTCCCAATTTAAAGCTTACACTAGCTACTTCAATTTCAATAATAAACCCAGTTAATGATTTGTAATAAACTCCTATCAAATCTATGAAACTATAGCTATGCTGGGTATAACATTTCTTTTTACACTTATAATCTTGTAAGCTGGCAACTGTTATCGTACCTGGAACTTTTCCATTATAAGAAGCATCTATTATAAATATAAAATCACCATCTTTTACTTGGGAAATGCAATATTCCACATCTGTTTCTCCAATTATAGATTCAATATGGTTATGTGCAAGTTCCTCTTCTATATTTTCCAGAACCTTAATTCCAATGCCGTCGTCTTCCATTAATATATTTCCTAAAGCAACAACTTTTGCTCTCATACTATAACCTGTACATCCACTGGTTCGCATTTATCACTTACAAGATGCGTTGCACAGGAAACACAAGGATCAAAGGATCTCATAATTCTCCCAACTTCTATAGGCTTTTTTATATTTTTTATTTTTGTTCCAACTAAAGATTTTTCTCCAATTCCAAGTGCACCTGATTGATTCCTTGGCCCCATATTCCACACTGTAGGAGTTATTATATTGTAATGCTTTATAAATTTATCTTCTATACTTACCCAGTGCCCCAAGGATCCTCTAGTTGTGTCAATTAATCCTGAGCCAAATGCTTTATCTGGGATTTCATATATTCTTTGCTCTGCTGGAATAAGCTTAATTCTATCTGCAAGTCCTTGCATAATTTTCAAAATCTTTTTTGTTTCAAGTACTCTGGCAACATTTCTGTCCATACAGGAACTTCCACCAGTATACTCACCTGAAAGTATCAATCTTGCCAGAGGTCCTACTTCCATAGAATAACCATCATAAGTTGGCGATTTTATAAAGCTGTAACCTGTTTCTTTAGATAAATTTATTTTTTCATCATCGCTTGTATACCAGGTATGGAGTATATTTTCTGTAATTTTATTACTATTGAAATTATACTTTTCTCCATTTATTAAGACAGAAGGTCCTACATAACTTATCTCAGGATCAGCATACTTGTCAAAAATTCCATAAGTCATAAAGTTTCCATAAGCTCTTCCCATTTTAAAATAATCAGCATAGTATTTTGAAATTATATTCATGTCCTCTAACATAACACTGCTTACAAATTTACTAATTTGAGAGATAATAGATTTAACTTTCGTGAGTTTATATGAATCTATATTTATGGTAACTCCTCCAACAAAAATTCCGTGATTATGGGGAGCTTTTCCTCCAAGGACAGCTAACCCTTCATGGGCTAACCTGCTGTACTTAATACTTTCAATATAATCTTTACTTATCTTTTTATTTAAGTTATCAGGCAATCTATAATCCTCATATTGATCTGAAGAAAGAGGATTTACATTGGGCATTTTCACATAACTTGGTATGGTCAAATTATAAAAATGTCTTATATGATTTTGTATAAATTCAAAACCATGTATTAAATTACGCATGTACGAATCATTTACACTAATTTTTATCTTCAAAGCATCTTCAAGAGCTGTAGCAGCTGCCACGGCATGAGCTGTTGAACATATTCCACAAATTCTTTCTGTAAAATATACTGCATCCAGCGGCTCTCTGTTCTTTAACATTTTTTCAAATCCTCTAAAAAGCAATCCACTAGTTTCAGCATCTACTATAATATTTTTTTCTACTTGCACTTTAGTTTCCAAAAAACCGCTTATTCTCGTAATTGGATCAATAGTAATTTTCTTTTTCATAGCACCCTCCTTACTAGTACCTTACAAATGGCTCCATACCATCTGGAAATCTAGAATTTGCACATCCTATACAGTTGGTATTGTCTTCAACAGGCCAGTTCACATATCCATTCCACTTTCTCCTAGGACAATCCGTCTTAGTTACAGGTCCCCTGCATCCAAGTTTAAACATACATCCATATTCTCCAAATTTTTTTGCAAAAATTCTGTTATCAAAAAATCCTCTTCTTGTACAACTATCATGAATGGTAATTCCATAAAAAAGAAGAGGTCTTCCCTCTTTATCCAATTGTGGTTTGCCAAAAGCAGCTAAATGTGCTAAAGTTCCAACTACCCAATCCGGATGACATGGACAGCCTGGAAGTCTTATGACCTCACGATTTAGTATTTCTTTAACACTTTTGCTTTCTGAAGGGTTTGGCCTGGCGGCAGAAATTCCACCATAGGATGCACAAGTTCCTACACATAGGACATACTTCGCTTTTTCTCCTGCCATTTTTACAGCTTCAAGTGCAGTAACAGGTTTTCCTTCATAATTGGCAACAATATTATAAAAACCGTTCTGGGCAGTAGATACTGCTCCATCTACTAGTAGTATAAATTCAGTATTCAATGTATCTAAGAATTGTTTAAAAGCGTACTCCCCTTCTGAAGTCATTAGAGTATTGTTGTATTTTAAATTAATGAGTTTTTCTAAAATATAATCGAGTCCAGGATTTTCACTATTTAAAAAAGAAATAATATTTCCTGAACATCCTGTTACTTCAAGCCATATAGCATTTAATTTTTTCGTCTTTCCCCTTTTAATTAAATCTATAGCTTCACTAGTAAAAGCCTTTGAACTGCGTTCCTTATCTACGATTAAAGGACATATAACCTTGTTTCGAGTATTCATTTACCTATCACACTGCCTTTTAATTTTCTATATTATTTATATAATTAAAAATCAATCAATATAACTTGTATTTATACAAAAAAAATAAAACTACCTTATTTTTTAAAGTAGTTTTATCTTTTAAATCATTCTAATATATTCTTAAATTTTTATCCGATGTCACCTACTGTAACACTCCCTCGCACACAGCGAAAGCGACTAAGGATTCATTGATATTTTATTTTTAATTATAGTCTATTTAGTTGATGTTATAATTCTAAGTAATTTATCTAATTCATTTGCTTGTAATTGTCCTGGTGCTGATGCTGCTTTAACTGAGCCAAAAGTAAGTGCTGAGCCAAAAGTTTCACCAGCTAAACGGCTTATAACTCCAAGAGATCCCATTGACATAGTAATAACTGGAGTTTGGTCATGATCACGTCTCATTTCATTAGTTGCACTTAAGAGCTCAAGTACATCATCAGGGGTTGAAGGCATAACTGCTATCTTAGGTATATCTGCTCCTAGTTGCTGCATCTTGCACAATCTAGATACTATTTCTTGTTTTGATGGAGTCTTATGGAAATCATGATTTGACATAATTACCTTTACTCCATTTTCATGCACTATATCAACAATTTCTTTTACTACTTTGCTATTACCAATAAATAATTCAACATCAATTAAATCTACATTCTTAGTCGCTACAATTGCCTTATTGAGTTCAACATAATATTCTAAAGTAATTTCTTTTTCTCCACCTTCTTTTGCAGTTCTAAAGGTTACCAAAAGTGGGATTTTTCCTAACATCCTTCTAATTTTACTCAAAACTTCTTCTATTTTTTCAATATTTTCTACATCTTTGTAGTAGTCAATTCTCCATTCAACGAGATCAAAATTAATTGTCTTTAAATACTTAATATCACTCATTAATTCTTCATCATTTCTTCCCATAAGAGGCACTGCAATTTTAGGAATTCCTTCCCCTAGTTTTATATCTCTAACTTCCACTACACTTTTCATTTTCCCAATCCTTCCACTTTTATATAGAGTTTTTAGGTTTAAATAGTTTTTACAAATTCTCTGTTTAGGATTATCAAAATATTTAACCAAGCTTGCAACTTACCAAAACATCCAAGATATAAGTTGTTTTGTTGTTTTGAAACTTTATATAAGTATTCTAACACACATTTTTGCGTTTACTTATAGTTTTTAGCAGATATTTACCTGTGCCCCTTCCTCAACATTTTTAAACATTCCAGTACTTCCTTCTATAACCATTTTAGTTTTTCCCTGGGGCATTATAATCTTCCCTGGTTTCAGGTCTTCTACTTTCTTTATCACTTTCATGTCCTCACTTATAAACAAAACGTCGATAGAAAATTTCATAAAGAATGTATGAATGCTGTTACAAGGCTTAATCAAAATTCCCTTATGATGTGGTTTTTTACGAAACATAAACCCTGAAAATCTTTTAACAAAACTATCTGCTATAAATATTTCAGCTATAACCTCTGATTCATATACTAAAGTCTTGACCACATTATCACCTCTTAGCAAATATAGTAATCATCCTTATAACGGCAGGGCCTAATATAATTATAAATATGGTAGGAAAAATAAAAAAAATTAATGGGAAAAGCATTTTAATAGGAGCCTTCATCGCCTTTTCTCTAGACACCTGTCTCCTATGTTCTCTCAAATTTGCAGATTCAATTCTGAGCACTTTGCTTAAACTTACTCCCAATTCATCTGCCTGAATTAACGAACTAATAAACATGGAAAGTTCCTTTACATCACAGCGTTCACTCATATTCTTAAGGGCTGCTTTTCGCTCTATTCCCATAGTAATTTCTTTAAGACTCTTTGCAAATTCGTCACAAAGTTCTCCACTTATATTACTTATAACTCTAGCTATAGCACCATCAAAGGATAAACCTGCCTCAACGCTAACTGTAATTAAATCTAAAGTATAAGGTAAGTCCTTTAAAATTTTGTTTTTTCTATTTTGAATTCTTCTTGATAGATAAAAATTAAAGAAGACATTAATAGTTATCACTACAAGTATTGTAAAAACAATAACTTTCATTATATTAAAATCAACCATTAGCACCAGTACTCCTAGAATTGTAGAAAAAATCAAGATAATCATGCTCTTTTTAAGCATCCATTTTTGAGCAGTGCTATTTTTTAAAATCCCTGCTCTTTCTAACTTTTTGTTAAGCATTACAATTTTTTGATGAGGCGTTATTCTAAGCAAAACCTTACTAAAGTTTTCATAAAAGGGCATTATCATTCTTTCTGAAAAAGTCTTATTCTCAATTTCTTCTTCTTTCAACTTATCCAGCTCATTAAGCTCTGTAAATCTCTTTTTAATTTTTATTTTGTCACTGTTTATAGCTGTTAGTATTCCATAGAAAAGAAAGAAAATTGATAAAAAGAAGATAAAAAATGCAAAATAAAGCATGTACCTCTCTCCTTTCTCACATATCTATATTAATAATTTTTCTTATTATTAATAATCCAAGAAACTCACTTAAGACAGCAGCCGCCACCATAATTAAGCCAATAGAAGTTGTAAATAGCAAAAGTATATACTCCTTGTTAAAAAGATAAATCGTTACTCCTAAAAAAATAGGTATAAGCATTAAAATAATGCCTGATAATCTTCCCTGAGCTGTCAGTGTTTTTAGCTCATTTTTTATCTTTTGTCTTTCCATTATAGTTTCCGATATATTATCAAGTACTTCAGATAAATTTCCTCCTATATCTTTCTGTATTAAAATAACATTCACTATAAGTCTGAGATCTTCTGATTCAACTCTACTAAGCAAATTTTTTAAAGCATCTTCTTCAGAAATCCCAAGACTCATCTCTTTGAGTAATTTCTTAAATTCCTTTGAAAAAGGATCACTGGTTTCTTCTGATACTACAGCTATAGCTTGTAAGAAAGAATATCCTGCTTTTAAGGAGTTTGAAATTATAGTTATACCCTCATTTAATTCACTGTCAAAGTGCTTTATTCTATCTTTTTTCCTCTTTCTTATTATAAATTGGGGAACGTTCCATATTAGAATGTAAATTAAAATGATAATAAAATAATTTTTAAAAACTGCAAATGCAAGAAAAGCAAAAGCAGAGGAAAATAGTATTTTTATAACTAGAAGTTCCTCTACAGTAATAGATAAATCTGCCTTCATAAGTTCAATCTCAAGCTTTTTATCTTTCTTTTTATTTAACCAGATCTTAGGAATTAAAGTTGATAGAGTTTTTAATATGCTTATCCTGTCCTTCTTATTATCTTTATACTTTTGGGAAATAGCATAATCTTCATCAAAATATTTAAGCTTACGAATAGGTTTATCTTTACTAAATAAGGCAATTAATACAGTGCTTATAAAAAGCCACACTATTAAAAATATCGCTGTTACTATAACATATATCATAAGCCCTCCTCCTTGATTTTGCTTTAGGCATTTGAAAGAAAATAAGAAGTTATCTCAAAATATCTGGTGGTACATTTATACCTTTCTCCTTAAGCTTCTGTACAAATTTGGGCATAATACCTGTAGAAACAAATTCTCCTCTTACTTTTCCCCTATTATCAACGCCCTTTTGCTCAAACTTAAATATATCCTGAAGTATAATTACATCCCCCTCCATGCCTTGAACCTCCGTTATATAAGTGATTTTTCTACTTCCATCCATGAGCCTTGATTGCTGAACTATTATATCAATAGCAGAAGCCACCTGATCTCTGATAGCCTTAATTGGAAGATTCATTCCCGACATAAGCACCATGGTTTCAATTCTAGATAGCATATCTCTTGGCGAATTAGCATGACCTGTTGTAAGAGATCCATCATGGCCAGTATTCATAGCTTGCAGCATATCCAAAGCTTCTCCAGAACGAACCTCACCTACAATAATTCTGTCAGGACGCATTCTTAAACTATTTCTAACTAAATCCCTTATAGTAATTTCCCCTTTTCCTTCTACATTTGCCGGTCTCGTCTCAAGCCTCACCACATGCTCCTGAGAAAGCTGAAGCTCTGCTGCATCCTCAATAGTCACTATGCGTTCATTCTCAGGTATAAATGATGAAAGAACATTTAACGTAGTAGTTTTACCACTTCCTGTACCACCTGAAACAACTATATTTAATCTTCCTTCTACACAATATTTTATAAGTTTTGCCATGCTTTGAGTCATTGTTCCAAAGCTAACCAAATCCTCTACTTTAAATGGATCTTCTGCAAATTTTCTAATAGTGATAGAGGGACCATCAATGGCTAAGGGAGATATTATAGCATTTACTCTAGAGCCATTAGGAAGCCTAGCATCTACCATAGGTGAACTTTCATCTATTCTCCTTCCAATTGGTGCTACAATTTTTTTTATAACATGAAGTACGTGATTATCATCTTTAAACTTGGCATCTGTAAGCACCAGCTTTCCGTTTTTTTCAATATATACATGCTCTGGACCATTAACCATAATTTCAGTAACGCTATTATCTGAAAGCAATCCTGTAATCGGACCAAATCCTATAATTTCATTTAACAGCTCTTCTTTTATTTTTTTCTTATGATTATTGGTCATATTTAGTGATTCCATTTCAATATGCTTGGTGACAATATAATCAATTTTTTGCTTTAGTTCCTGATTATGTTCAGAAATTTCATCAAAATCTATATCAAGTTCTTCGATTACCCTATTTTGAATTTTCATCTTCAATTCATAATAAGGATCTATTTCTTCCCTAACAGATTTATTGGCTTTTTTATCTACATTTATTTCTTCCAGTCTTTTCATAAGAGACATAGTAATTCCTCCTACTTAAGTCTTAAAAAAATAACAAGTCAAATATTCTTCCCATAGTGACTTGTTATTTCTTTCAAAATGCCTTAATCAAGCTCTTACACATTTCATCCAGTGCCTTTCCTACTTTTAATTTATAGTATTTGTCATCATGACATAAAGGAATCCCTTTATTTACTGAAGCAATAACAGTCTTTTCTTCATCTGGTATAAATGCAAAGACACCATCCTTAAAAGCCTCCTCCACTTCTTTTTTGTTTATTCCATACTTTACATTAAATCTATTTATAACAAGCTTAACTTTGTCTTTATCATATCCAACGGATTCCATAACTTTAAGACCCAATTTAGTATTCTTAAGAGCTATAATCTCCATAGTTGACACCATAAGTATTTTTTGTGCCATATCTAAAATATAAAGGGTACTATCATTAAAATTAATACCTGTGTCTACAACAATTACGTCGTATTCCTTTCTTACATCCTTCATTATTTTCTCAATAGTTTCTTTTGTTATATATTCCGCTGCTTCTGGTTTTTGAGGAGCAAAGAATATATCAAGATTATTATTATATTTATATAAATAAGGTTTTATATTTTCATAAGAATCTATTTGTCCATCCTCCACTGCATCTAGAATAGTCTTTTCATTATACTTATTAACCAACATGGATATATCCCCAAACTGCAAATCCATGTCCATAAGGAGTACTTTTTTATCGGATTCCTTACTTAAAACAATAGCTGTATTAACCGCTAAAACTGATTTTCCCACACCACCTTTAGAACTAAAGAAAGCTATAGTTTTTGCATCTTTCACTTTTTCTGCACTTCCTGTAAGCTTTACCTGTCGTTCCCTGCACTTTTCATAAGTTGTTGTTATAGTCTCAATTAAGGTGTTATAGTTAAAAGGTTTTATTATATATTCTTTAGCACCATGAAACATTGCCTTTTTTAAATACTCACTTTCAGCCTGAACAGACATAATGATTACCATTACAGAAGGGTACTCCATGGTTATTTTTTCAGTAGCTTCTAAGCCATTTAAAACAGGCATATTAATATCCATCAAAACCACATCAGGCTTTACCTTTGGTATAATTTTGAATACTTCTTCACCATTATCCGCTTCTCCTACAACTTCAATATTTTCTTTATCTAACTTCAATATTTTTTTTATTACATTTCTAGTTTCTTCAATATCATCTGCAATTAGCACTTTGATCTTATTCATTGTTTCATCCCCCTACTGCCCGAGTATTGGAATTTTAATTGTCTCCCCAGTTAATATTAAATTCTCATCCTGTATATTATTTGCTTCTTTTATAACCGTATATTTATTTTCATTTTCATAAAACTTCTTACTAATACTTTTTAAAGTTTCCCCAGGTTCCACTGTATAGCTTTTATAATTTTCACTACTTGTAATATTTAAATTATTTTCTTTATTGAAGGTCTTTTCATCAATATTAACAGACATATCTTCCCATGTAGTTCCATTTGTTTGTGTAGTTATTTCATCTTTTAATGGTCTAAGAGCTAGCTTGATGCTTCCTATACTTTGAGCAAGTACTACCTTTTCCAAATCTGATACTTTAACTGATAGGGTTACTAAAAAATTTGTTGGTGCTTTTCCATTATCACTGCTTTTATTACTATTACTTTCTTTATTGTCTCTGCTCATCTGTTTATCTACTGCTAATACCTGAATGTTCTGTAATACAATTTTTGCTTCATCTGGTCTAACTACTTTTATTCCATCTCTTTTTTCAGATGTATACACAATGATATCCACATAATCTTTTGGTTTTAACAATCCTGAAACTCCTGAATCACCTGTGACACTAATGGAAATTGCTCTATAATCATTATCTATTTTTAAGTTAAGTTCATCTCCACCTTTCTCCAAAAGTTTATCAATATGAAACCCTTCATTTTTTGAAATTGTTTCAGTTGTATATTTTCCAGCAATTTTTGAAGAATCCTTAATATAATTATCAAAAATAGGATTATAAGGCACCTGTATCTTTTTTATCATTTTCTTGTCTATAAGGGTTCCTGGAGATATTGTCTCAGCTGCTACTAAAATCATCGTTTTTTTATCCGCTTCACTTGACGATTTCAAAGATTGTAAATATGCAAAAGCAGCCACTGCAGCTATTAGTGCTAAAATAAAAGATATCAATATCAATTTTTGTCCTCTGCCTTTCATCACTATCCTCCTTCATCCCATATTAGTAATTCTATTTATTTTGATAATTTTGCACCATATAACCCTGTGTCATTTAAATTTGTATCAACCGGACAATTTAAAACAAATCTAACAAACCTTCCTTTAACTTCTATTTTCCCTGAATTATTAGTTACATTCTCTACATAAAACGCTGCAAATCCTACTACTAATACTGACTTTTGTCCACTTACAGCTAAAGAATCTACTAAGGGCATTATCCACAGCCTTATGGAATCTCTAGGAAAATTATCAAAAGTGCTGTGTTCAGAGTTGATATAATTTTTTATATCATTACAAGCTCCTGCCATATTACCCGGTTCAGTATCTATATAATCACCTACTGATATTGTTCTACTGTAACCATATAGTGCATTTGCTCTAAAAACACTTTCACCAGACCCACCAAGCGAAACTGCACCATAATTCCCTGAATATCCATCTCCTGCATCTTCTTTAAGTGTTACTAAGTCCCCATACGAAAATTTATATACTTCTACAGCAAAAGGCCTTATCCCACCTGTTACTGATTTTGCAGGTGCAACCACAGCCTTTGTCTTAGCCTTTATATTGCTGCTGTTTATTCCTATTATTTGAGCAAATAGGTGCTTTACATTTTTAACTTCTTCTATTTGAATGCTCTTATGATCTGCACCAACATTTATTAGAGCTAGACTTGGATCTACATTATTTTTTTGAAGATAATCTACAGCTGCAATCCTTGCCTTCATCTCATTATCAGGTAATTCAAGTGCAGCTGCTAAGGCCCCTGAGTCGATTGCATTTGTTAACTTTGTCTTTTCAATATAGATCATACCTATATCAAGTACGTAAGCAGTAAAGCCAAGCAATGCGGTAATGAGTAAACAGGAAATAATAGCAACATTTCCTCTATCATTTAACTTTCTCATTTATATCTCTCCTCACTCAACCCTCATAGTTGTCTGTCCATTTAATACTATTACATTATTAAAAAGACTGCTTATAATTGGAACAGTGAGATTATATTTATAAGTTACTTTTACAATAAGGCTATCTCCGGATCTTCTGCTACTTTCACTAGGAGTTATAGTTACTGTTAAATTCTTAGGATCTAAATTAGGAGAAGTAGTTACAATTAAATATTGAATTTCCTGATCAGTGCTGCCTATAATTCCTGCTCTTGCACCCTCTCTCGATGCATTTTCAATAGTAATGTAGGAATTTACCACCATTCCAAATTGAACTATTCCCATTACAATCAATAGAAGGATTGGAAGGATTATTGCAAATTCAACTAAAGCCTGTCCCTTTTCATTATTTAAGTTTTTCAATATAACCACTTCCTTTTGATTAGTTTTCAAAATACTCTAACCACCTTTTTGTGATTAGAGTATTTTGGAAAAACCTCAGCAGAACTTTTTCTATTTTATTGAAGGGCATTTATTATATCCTGAAATTTTGCAGAAATCGCTGGTCCAAGTAGTACCAATACGGCAATAACTACTATTGCTACAAGTCCTATTATTAGTGCATACTCAACCATACCTTGTCCTTTTTCTTCTTTTAACTTATTTAAGGCATATTCTTTAAATTTTTGCAGCATATTATTCATCCCCTTTAAATTTATTTTTCTATTGATTTTATTATAAATCTACCATTTTTAACTTGGCAGATTTCAAAAGTCACATATCATAGGTAAAAAAGTCAGAAAAAAATAGAGACCAAAGTCCCTATTTTTATATGATTAAGTTTCATATTTACTTCTATAATATTCATCAATATTATTTTCTATTGCAACAATTGCTGCGTGGACCCTATCGTCTACATTTATCTTCTTAAAAAGATTTGTAGCATAATTTTTAACTGTCTTTTCAGAAATATATAATTGTTTTCCAATTTCTTTGTTGCTATATCCTTTTGAAATTTTGCTAAGCACTTCAATTTCCCTTTTTGAGAGATTATCTAAAATATTAGATGCTTTCTTTGCCTTAATCTTTATGTCAGAAAAAAGCGTGGAAACCAAAGACTTATCAATGTATTTTTCACCCTTATATACTCTTCTAATTGCTTCTGCAATATCTGTTCCAGCTGAATCCTTAAGCATGTAGCCATCTGCTCCAATACTTATAGCCGTATTAAGGGTCTTTCTATCATCTTCAACAGTTAACATTATAACCTTAATTTTATTGTCCTTATCCTTTATGCTTTTAAGAACCTGAATACCATCCATAATAGGCATATGGCAATCCAATACAACAACATCTAACTCATGATATTTTAAAAATTCCAGAGCCTTCTCTCCATTTTCCGCCTCACATACAATATCCATATCACTTTCAAAACTTATAATTCTTTTTAAACCATGCCTTATTATATCATGATCATCAGCAATTAATATTCTAATCACCTTGTTCTTCATCCTTTATCACCTCTCGATTAATAGGAAGCTTAACAGTATAAGTTGTGCCTACTTTCTCAGAGGATTTAATTTCAATTTCTCCCTGAAGTTGCTTTACTCTATCTAAAATTCCAATAAGTCCATAGGAAGCTCCTTTGGTCTTTACCCTCTTTAAAGTCTCTTCTACATTAAAGCCAACACCATCATCATTTATTATTAACATTAAATACTTTGTACCAAAATCCATTCTTACCTTTGCATGCTTTGCTTTAGAATGTTTTCTGATATTATTAAATATTTCTTGAACAATTCTATATATTGCTACTTGAATAATAGGTTCTATTTCCATTTTAATTGGCTTCATTTTTATCTTTATATCAATATTTGACTCTTTGAAAATAGCATTTGCTGTTTGATCTATAGTTTGGCTTAAACCTAAATCATCCAAAGACATAGGTCTTAAGTCAAAAATAATACTTCGAACTTCTTTTAATGCCACCTTAACACTTTCCTTTAAATCTTCTAACTCCTTAAGTCCCTCTTCCAAATTCTTTTCAATAACCATCTTGCATATATCTACTTTCATAACTGCATTAGCCATATGTTGAGCTGGCCCATCATGAATATCCCTTGCAATTCTTTTTCTTTCACTTTCCTGAGCTTCTAAAATTTTTATACCAATAAACATCTCAGAATTCTTGTCTGATCCTTCTAAAGCAGAAAGAACATCCCCTTCTAAATAACCCATAGCTATACTTATTTGATTAATTATCCTTTCACCATTTTCAATATTATCCATTATCTTTTTTATGGTTATTTCCAGGCTATCTCTTTCTTTTCTCAATGACTTTTCTTCATTTATTTTCGTATAAAACTTAATTCTCATATCAGATGCTGCTTCATAAGCTTTCTTAATATCATCTTCAGTATACTTATTAAAGTTTGCAGATACATGAGCCAATCTTCTTCTAGCAGCCTTATCCTGTTCTTCCAATTCGTCAACTTCATCTATAACACTAGCAATGTCTTTTTTAACTTTATCTAGTTTAAGCTTTAAATCTTCGTGATCTTTTCTTATATAATCAACAATACTGAGTACTTGCCCTCTACTTGAACTTATCTCATCTATTACATTTTTGATTATTTTATTAATAGCGTTAACATCCAAGTTTATATTATTCATCATATTCTCCCTTCATTTAAAGTACAACCAAACCAAATTAAATTCACATGAAAACTAATAGTGAAATAAAACTTCCTAGTGATAAAAATGGACCAAAGGGAATATAATCTTTAGTTCCTTTTACTTTAAATAATATTAAAATAATTCCAACTATCGAAGATAGGACAAAGGCTAAAAAAATTGCCCACAAGGTTTTCTTTAATCCTAAAAAAGATCCAATAGCAAACATAAGCTTTATATCTCCACCACCCATAACATTAGGAACAAGGGATAATAAAAACATTGTTCCTCCTCCAAATATCATTCCAAGTATTGTATCTATAAATGAACTCCTAATGAAAAAAGGAAGCATTATTCCCATAATCAAAGTTATAATCACCATAAAATCAGGTATAATTCTATAGTTAAGATCAATAAAAGAAATTATAATTAAAATTAATATCATCACTATTGCCTTAGCAAGTATAATAGTAAAACCTAATCGTAAAAATGAAGCTTCAAAGCATAGACTACAAATAATAGGTATAAAAATACTCCCGGTTTTTTTATCATTTTTAATAATGTTGTATGAGATACTTTCTATTACAGTATTTAATAACATTCCTATAATGAAACCTATAGCAAAAATTAATATGTACATACTTCCCTCTTAAATAAAATTATTATTTTCTTTATTATTTGCATTGGAGGAAATATTATTATAAGTTATATTTTAACTTGAGTTTTTTGGAAAATTTAAGTTAACCTCTTTACAACTAATAATAAATATTATATAATTATTATTATAAAGGGAGATGATATAATATGGAAACTGATATAGATTTTAATTCCTTAATAACATCCATGGAAACCTGTTGTTTAGGGAAGGAAAACTGCGGAGGTAAGTGCGATACTTCCAATTGCATTATAGGATATTGTAAAAAAAATCTACTTGCTTGTCTTAAATCTAATGAACAATTTCTAGAAGATGAAATAGAAAACATTCCTTTATTTGATACAAAAGTTTTTGATGAATCCTCTGTAATAGATACTGTTGGCTTTATACTAAATCAATGTAAAAATTGTAATGCATATCATGATGAAGATTGCATAATAAATATTTTAAGAAGTGCCTGCGAAGTAATTTTATTTGGAAACCCAAAAGATTATAACGGCAGTGTGCTCCTATACTTAAATGATATAAAATTAGACAATTCAAAAGTAGCAGATAAAATACAGGAATCTTATTTATCTCATAAAAATATAACAAAAAATTAATTATTTAAAAAAAGGAAGGGTATTAATATGGAAGATGTAAAATTATCTTATGAAACAACTTTAGGAGATACTAAGGGAACTAATTTAGAAAGGTCTGTAAAACAAACTTTTAATGGCGAAACCAAGGAAGCAGGATTATATACTGCCATAGCACGCCAGGCCCAAAGGCAGGGATATGGCGATATTGCCGAAATACTAAAAGTTCTCGCAAAAGAAGAAGTAGAGCACGCTGCAACTTGTGCAGAATTGAACAATATGATAACAGATGATTGTTTTCAGGATATAAAACAAATGCTAGAAGGAGAAATTTTTGCAAACAATGCAAAACATGAGGATGCTCTAAAAGCCGAAGAACAAAAAATAGATGCAGCAAAAGAATTTTTCAATTCAGCTTCAAAAGATGAAGGACGTCATGCCCGAATACTGGAAGGAATATTAAAAAAATATAACAAATAGTATTAAATTAATAGTTAAGAATTAATAATTATGGATGATTTTCTTTAGCTTAGCTAAAGAAAATCTAAATTGCAGGTGCTTTAGAAAGTATAATTCAGCAGGTTGATATAGAATTTCTAAAAGATAAACGCAGCAAGATAGTCACTGTGGATATGCAGTGTCCAAGGTCAGAAGTTATAGAAAATATGAATCTTTAATAATAAGTTTAGGACCTCTTATCAAGGTCATCAAGCATTATGTTTGCAAGAAGCGGACTTTTACCGCCGAGTTATCACCCATACTGGACTCACAACAAAAGAAATACTGGAATAATGTAGTCCAGTATTTCTTTTATTCGTTTTGCTATTTAAAGAGCTTTTTCTTGTAATAGCCCTCAGCCAGGTATATAGCTGCAAGTGGGTTATGTCCTGTTACACGTTCCTTAAATGCAAGGACAGTTGCAGGTTTCTCCAGGTATTTAATCACCAGAGTATTGTGCCCCACACAAAGTCCAAGCAATATGTTAAACTCAATTTCCTACTCATTCATAAGAAGTGCCTGTCCTATGGGGTTGCACATGCTTTTCCTTGTACAGCCTGACACCGTTTCATCGTCCTTTATTCCCATAAAGCTCTTTGGAACATCGTCATTCTTACATATTATTGAAACCACCTCAAAGCCATTATGAGTCAATATCCTGTCAACCTCCTTGGCTTCTCTGTAAAAGACCAATACAGAATATAAGGCCTATTCCTTGTAGCCAGCCTTGTTCATGAACAGCATTATCTCCTCCATACGGGTAAGACGTCCATAGCTCTCTGCCTCTACAAGTGCAGCATTATAGGCTATTTTATGGTTCTCCTCATCCTTGTATAGCTTCTTTTGCTTTCCTCTGTATCTCCTCATTTTTGCTTGGACAGTCCTCCATGGTCTTCATCATATCATGTTTGCATACATGAATGGTACATTCTGCACACCTATACACAATACCTTCTCCTATACTGAAACAGATCCCACGAACCTCTGTATTCTTGGGTTGCTGCTATTAAATATCTCCTCGGAGGTTCCCTCCTGAACAATAAATCCATTCTCCATAAACACTATACGGTCTGACACCTCTCTGGCAAACCTCATCTCATGGGTTACAATTAAAAGCGTCATTGTATGTGTTGAGGCCAAGGATCTTATAACCTCCAGCACCTCATTTACCAGCTCCGGATCAAGGGAGGAAGTAGGCTCATCAAACAACATAACCTCAGGTTTTACTGCCATGGCACGTCCTATTCCTACACGCTGCTGCTGTCCTCCTGACATATGTGACGGATACACATCCCTTTTATCTTTAAGCCCCACAGATGTCAGAATCTCCATAGCCTTAGCCTTTGCTTCCTTTACATTCATACCCTGGCATTTTATCATTGGCTCCATTATATTCTGAAGGGCAGTTTTGTTCTTAAACAGATTATAGTTCTGGAATACCATTGCGGTCTTCCTTCTTAAGGCATAAACCTCCTTATGCTTATGATGCCCGCTACTAAGAGTCACGTCTCCTATAGTAATAGTACCATCTGTAGGCTTTTCAAGGTAGTTGATGCACCGCAGCAGTGTAGATTTTCCTGTTCCAGAAGGTCCAATAATAGTTACTACTTGTCCTTTTTCAACAGTTAAATCGATTCCCTTTAATACCTCTAGAGAATCAAATCTTTTCTTTAAACCTTCAATCTTTAACATAATATTACCTCATTTTTCTATTCTGTTAATATGCTTTATTCATGTGCCTCTCCAGCCTGGACTGCAGATAGGATATGAAAGAAAGTATTATCCAGTATATAATCAGTACTGCCATATATCCCTCCAGATAACGGAAGGATACATTAGCCTCATTTTTGCAATAAGCTATCATGTCCTTCAGACCCACAATAAAGCAAAGAGAGGTAGATTTGAATAGATTTGCAAAGCTGTTCACCATACCTGGTATAGCCACTCTTACTGCCTGTGGAATAATAATACGATATACAGTCTGCCAAGAGCTAAGCCCTATAGATATGCCAGCCTCAAACTGACCCTTATCGACTGATGTTATAGCTCCTCTTATATCCTCACTCATATAGGCTGCAAAGCTCAAAGAAAGCACTATTATTGTCGCCCAGAAGCTGGGCATATTCTTTACTAGTTTTGATACCTGTGCAATACCATAATAAAAAACAAACAGCTGTGCAATAAATGGAGTACTCCTAAAAAAGGATACGAACACATTGGAAAACTGCTTAAGCACAGGTATGTTATAATAGCGGAAGGCCGCAATTACAAAGCCTAGTATAACCGAAAAGAACAGTGATGCTCCTGCCACCTCAACAGTTATAGGCAGTCCCCTGAGAATAATGGGAAACATAGAAAAAAAATATTCAATATTAAAGTCCATGACATGTCTCCTTAATTGAAAAGCTATATTACAGCAGGTGTCTCTCAAATGGAGGCACCTGACAAATATGCTTATTTATTCTTATTGTAGTAATCCTTTGCAGCATCAGTCTGCATAACATCATATTTGAACCACTTCTCACACAATTTTTTGTGGGTTCCATCTTTAATCATGTCATTTAAGGCTCCGTTTACCAGTTTGAGCAACTTAGCACCACGTTCCGTACGTGCAAATGGGTAACCATTTACCTCAGTATAGATAGGATGCGCTATATCAACAGCCTTCAAATTCCAGTTAGGGTTTTTTTCTATCAGGTAAGGTATCAGCAGATATGCATAAGGCATTGCATCTACACGTCCAGACACAACCTCCTGTGGAATTGTAGAAAAGGATTCATATGTAGTTTTCTTTACCTTGTTGTTAGGATCAAGTTTAGTGATAAACTCATTCATTGCACTTCCATCAGCAAGACCTATAGTCTTTCCTGCCATGTCCTTCCAGCTAGTTATGTTGGTGTTATCGCCTTTTACCATAAGGCAGTAAGGGCTGAAGAAGTATGGGGTTGTAAAGTCATATTTCTCCTTACGGGCAGGTGTTATACTTATCTGTTTTGCTACCGTATCCACATGCCCTGTTCCCAAATCTCCAAAGGCGGAAGCTACATCCTCCTGTACGAATTTTACCTTGTAGCCTATACGTTTAGCAATTTCATTCCACATGTCTATCTCAAAGCCTGACCAAGTCTTTGATGATTCATTATACACTGTAAAACCAAGATAATCTCCAGAGGTAGCAACATTAATAGTCTTGTCCTCCTTTTTATTTTCTGATGAGGTATTTTTTTCCCCTGTGTTGCCACATCCAGCTAACATTGCTATCATGGTTACAGCACAAAGAAGTAATGTAACAATTTTTTTCATAAGATGCCTCCATTTCATTAATTTAATAATTCCCAATATTCTCCCTAATAAATAATATTTTATATATAATAAATTAAAATGTAAAATAGTAATTTCGAATTTGTCCAGCATGAACTATAATCAAATTCTATAAATTGCATTATTGACTTCTATAAGCTATTGTACATATAATTAAGCATGCTTATATAGAAAATGAGACAATGAACAGGGAAATAGTATTTGTAGATCGTAGGAATACAGACTAGAATAAGTGGGATAATCTAGAGGCAACGTTTGGAGAAGCGAATCTCCACGCCATGTGGATAGCAGATATGGACTTTAAGGTTTCCAGCTGCATAACAAAGGCCTTAGAGAAATATCTGGAGTTGGGAGTGTTTGGATACTATAAAGTTCCAGTCTCCTATCAGAAAGTCTTTATGGAATGGGAGCAAAAATATTATAATTATAAGTTAAAGCAGGAGTGGTTGCATTTTGCCCCAGGAATAGTGCCTGCCATAAACTGGTTTATACAAATTATGACAAGACCACAGGATAGCATAATGGTACAGGCTCCGATTTATTATCATCTTTTTATGGTCGCTGTAAAAAACAATGGGAGAAAGCTTGTGTGCAACGATCTGGTAAACACAAACGGGTATACACCATAGATTTTAATAAATTTGAAAAAGAAATTACAGACAATAACGTACAGCTTTTCATTCTCTGTTCTCCTCACAACCCATCAGGCCGTGTATGAAAAAGAGCTGAGCTAAGCAAATGGAGACCGATTCGAAGGAGAGTGTTTTGGAACCCATGTACGAATAAACCTATCCACCTCTAGGGCTTTAGTCGAAAAAGCAGTGGATAATATAATAAAGCAGCTTGCATAAGAGTATGGGCTTGTCTCCTTAATGATTTCATAATCGTTGGGCGAGAGCTCTTTATTTTCTAAAATTTGAGTTAATTTAAGAACTCTAAAGTCCATAAAAATCAAGCCTTTATAAAGTATTAGCCAAGCTATCAACCCAGATGTAATTTAAAATATGGATAAATATCAATAATTTACAGCTTCAAATTTTATAAGAATATATCATCTTTAAAAGGATAAAAAAAAGAACCCCGAGGGGTTCACAAAAAGGTGATATTATGGTAAAACGAAACAGTAAAAAAATCAATAGGTTTTGGCTTGGCAATGTTAGGGAAAAAATTGCAGGTGCTTTAGAAAGTGTAATTCAACAGGTTGATATAGAATTCCCAAAAGATAAAAGCAGGTGGTTGTCCCAATACAAATATAGGAAGAGAAAAATGTAGAAATTATACTAACATTTTTTATGGAAATCTACTTCTTCATTGGCACTAATGTCCATGTTAGTTACGTAAAAATCATGCTCATATTCGTCATACTCAAACATTTTTTCTTGAATTACTTTTTGCTCAACTTTTTTCTTTCTTGTTATTATAAAATTTCATCCTTGATTCCATGCAGCTGGTTTAATAATTCTAGAAGCTATCTCTTTTATCATTTCTGCCGTTCCATTTGAAGTATATGTATTACCAAATCTTTAAAATCTTGTTACAAAGCATTTGATATCGGAACAAAAGGACATCAAAGTATTATAGCATTTATTGCCATATTTCTTGGGGTGCATCCTTTCATAACTCCTTCTTGATTACCTTCAACATTTTCTAAAGTACTATCTATATCAATAGTAATTGTTTTTAACTTGCTTGCTTTTAATATTTTTTGAAAATCGAAAAATTTATGTTTCTTAACATTTGCACTCCAATTTTAATTCTATCAAGTTAAATTAAGTCGTTAGATCCTTTGGCTTTCTCGGCAGCTTCAGTTAAAATATTAGAGATACTTCCTGCAGATATATGAATATCAAATATATTTTCAAGATGTGCTTGAATATCTTCAATGCTTCCATTGCATTCAACATCACAATTTACTATAATTCTTCTAATTGTTTTTTTATCTATATTAATTGATGCGTAATTATCTTTATTTATAGCATTATAATAATGTATGGTATGTTCAACCTCCTTTAAAACTTTTAGTTTTATTTAGAGGTTGAGCTTTTTTTATGTTTTTTCTACTATGAAATCCATTGGGTATTTGTTAGATAATAGATTTCATAGTAGAACTAATTTGTTTGAAGTTAATGTAAAATTACTTTTCTTCTTCAATTGGTTAATTTTCTGTTTTTTCATCCATATTATTATAAATAAAAATGTCCATCATATTTGAACTACGCCCTTAATCTAGTTTATATTTGTCTTATAGCTCCTCTTTTTAAAGCTACATTTATTATATTAAATAAAATTGCTCCTGCTATGGTATTTATAACTGCAGCAGGTAAAACTACAGATAAGAACAATGCTGTAAAACTTGTCTTTAATCCTACTGTAAGCAATACTACCATTAAGAATGTGGAACCACTTATAATTGTACCTACAGCAGTAACTAATAAAATAGTTATTTGATTGTTTATCCTATCTCTAAGAGGTTTTATAAGCACAAACATTATGTTTATAGTTACAAATTTGTCTATTACATTTGCAAATTGCCCCCCAGGGAAAGTAGTAGTTGCAGCTGCAAGAATACCTGCTACAATACCTGCACAGAGACAAGTTTTATATTCTTTGTTAAACATAAGTATTATAAAAAGCATTGCAAGAGAAAGATCAGGTTTCATTCCAAGTATAAGTGGTGGTGCAATCTGATGCAGCACTGCACCTATAGCAAGTAGTATAGAATTTATAATCATCTTTTTTAAGTTCATATTTACACTCTCCTTAAATCTAAATTTGAATATTCCCTATAATCTGAATATTCTTTAAATTAAAAATACAACTGATATTATTACAATTATCTATAAATAAATTTTTCCTACTTTTCTTTCACAACATAGCATACACCACCTATACTTCTTTCTAACAAACTTTATTTTTTAATAAAATAAAAAAACTCCATCCTAAAAACTAGGACGGAGATATCCGCGGTACCACCTAAATTATACTTTAAAAAGTATCTCTTTTTCAGACACTAACATGTCCTATCCATTATAACGTATGGAATACGTTAACCACTACTCTTCGCTCTGCGAATTTCAATTTACTCCTCTTAGGTCCATTCACAACACACAATAGTATTGAGATCCCACCATTCTCAACTCTCTGTAACTTTAATAATATTGCTACTATTCCTCGTCAAAGGATTTATTTTTAAATTAAGTATATGTTATCACTTATTCTTCTTCATGTCAATAAGTATTTTCACTTTTATTTAGCACCATAAGCTGAGTTAGCATTTTCATTAAATATTTGTCTGTAACAATAGTTTATTATATCACTTCTTTTTATGATCCCTATAAATATGTCCTTATCATCTATTACAGGTACAAAATTTTGATTTACCGCAAGTGATACCAAGTCTTCCATGTTAGAATTAATTTTCACTGGTTTATTATGCATACGCCTAGAAATTTGTTTCAACAATACTTTACTGGTATTTTTAAAATTCAAATCTGGAGTATTTTTTAGTTTCCACAACAAATCACCTTCTGTCAGAGTTCCCACATACTTACCGCAGCTATCAATTAGTGGAATTGCTGTATATCTATGCCTTTCCATTCTTTCCAGTGCCTGTCTCATAGTTGAATTTGGAGTTTCACAAACAACTTCCTCTTTAGGTGTTAGAAAAAATGCTATATTCATATGTCCTTCTACTCCTTAATACTTTTATTTTAAATATACTATTTAAATTTGAAATTACACAATCCTAGAATTAAAGAACTTAGTTACAAGGTCAATTATTAATCTTAAGAAGAAATAATAATTGACCCTCACAATACTACCTTGAACATTCAGCCTCTACTTGAAGCAACTTTTTAAGTACTTCCTCTATATCATCTTCTAATTTTTCATCAATTTCAACATTATCGTTCTTTACAGCTTCTATAGTAAGTTTTAGCCCCTTAGTTATATTACTTATTTCCTCCAACGTTAACAGCATAAGTATATTCTCTTTCATGTTAATAACCCCCTTATCTAACTTAATCTTTTTTAGAAAGCGACTTACATCCATTATCCCTTTTAATATATTTCGTAAAACTTAAGTTAATATAAAGCGTTTATCGAGAGATAATTTTTATTAAAAAATCTATATTTATAATAAATGACAAGTTTTTATACTTACTCACTTATCTCTAGATATTTAACAGTATGAAACATCTATTTCAAAAGGCTGTGTTATTAAAAGTTTCCTATAAAATCATAATATTCTTGAAGCATGTATTCTGTGTATTTCTTTTTTCCCATTAATCTATATATAACATCAAAACTTCTGTATCCTTCTTTATATAATTTATATTCTTTTAGAAGTTTTTTTAACATTCCTTTATTTATTTGTAGGAGATTGACTAATTCATCCAACGTATAAAACTCTTTGTAAAGCAACTTTTCAAGCTTTTGCTGCATTTCCACTTTATACAACAAGTCCAATTTTCTATTCTTGTGAGGTCCACTCTTTCCTCTATGATGTTCTGAACAAAGATATTTAAAGTTCAAAGGGAAATCCACTCCTCCCTGAGATCTATAAACTATATGATGCTTATCCGCTGGTTTACCACATATTTGGCATTTTAACAATTTATTCCCTCCTAATTATATTATAGTGGATTTTTATTATATTTTATATTATTATTATAGCACAGGTTTTATCGTATTACACTTATAAAAAATTATAAAAATGTTATAAGTTTCATATAAAAAGTGTATATTATCTACCTATAAAAATCAAACTATTACTATAGATAATTTACCAATTAACATAGAATTTAATAGGGAGCCATCTTTTTATGCGAAATATTTTTTACTCGATTTTTGTAATAAATGCCATATTGTCCATAGCTGTTATAATGTTGGAAAGAAAAAATCCCGAAAAAACAATTGCATGGCTGTTAATTTTTATAGTTATGCCTCCTTTTGGTTTAATAGCTTACATATTTTTGGGACGAAATTGGAAAAAGCATAAACTTAACAATGAAACAAATGTAAATATAAAAGAATTAATATCTGAAGCTATTAAAAATATAAAAGATACTACTTATGCCCCTTTAATAGAACTTCTTTCTAAAAACAGTGAATCGCCATTATTTACAAACAATTCTATAAAGATCTTCAAAAGCGGAGTTGAAAAATTCAAATATCTTAAAAGGGAATTGCTAAATGCAAAACATCATATTCATATGGAATATTACATAATAAAAAGTGATGAAATTGGAAATGAAATAAAAGATATATTGATAAAAAAATGTTTAAGTGGTGTAGACGTACGTCTCATACTGGATAGAGTAGGTTGTATAGGCCTTGATAAAAAGTATATAAGTGATTTGAAAAGTGCTGGAGTTAACGTGGTCCAATATTCTTACTTTCTAGCACCAATTTTGAAGTACATAAACACCCAGATAAACTATAGAAATCACAGAAAAATAGTAGTTATTGATGGAAAAGTAGGTTTTGTAGGTGGAATAAATATAGGAAATGAATATATAGGAAAGAGTAAATACGGGTATTGGAGAGATACTCATATAATGGTAAAAGGTGATTTTGTTTTGGGACTTCAGGCAGTCTTCGTAGATGACTTTGTTACAATAAAATCTGCTAACAAAGAATATTTCTTTTATGACGGAAACTTCAAGGAAATTTTTCCTGAAATTTCATCAGGCAGAAACAGCAATAAAATAATGCAGCTTGTAAAGAGTGGTCCAGATTCTGAATTTCCTGCTATTGAACAAGCCATTTTAAAGATGATTAGCATGGCAAAGGATCATATTTACATTACAACTCCTTACTTCATACCTACTGAAAGTATATTAAATGCACTTAAAATAGCCTCTTTAAGCGGTATAGACGTACGTATACTATTTCCTGGAAGATATGATCATATATTAGTGTACTATGCTTCAAGAACCTATCTAGCAGATTTAGCTAAAAGTGATGTTAAGGTTTATTTCTATAACAAAAATTGTTTCATTCACTCTAAAACCACATCTATAGATGGTAAAATATGTACCATAGGTACTGCTAATATGGATATAAGAAGCTATCAATTAAATTATGAAATAAATGCAATGATATATGATGAGGATACCACAATGGAACTTGAAGATTTGTTTTTTCATGATCTTAAAAACAGTAAGATAGCTAGTTCTAAATACTTTGATAATTTATCTCTTTTTACTAAATCTTTTGAAGCTTTTTGCAAAATATTTTCTTCATTGTTATAGCCTAAAATTTAAAAACATATATACTCATCAAAAGGGCTGATACACTAATTAATTAGCGTAACAAAGCCCTTATTGACAATTTCACTCAATTTGATTGTTATCTTCTTTAATTAATCCCTTCCTATATGCTATTAAAAGCTTTTCCAAATCAGCTATCTGTTTTGTCAGATCTTTTCCTATGTCTGTATCTTCTACCCTTTTTCTTTTAGTTACATGTTCCAAAATCACCGTAGAAGATAAAATATCTTTGTCCTCTTCTATAGCATTTTTTATAGCACCAAACGGTTCGTGAGAAGTGAGCAGCAATCCATAAGAATTATATATTAGAGTATACCCTGCTATTCCGGTTTCAGGCTGATATGCTTTGCAAAATCCTCCATCTATTACAAGTAATCTTCCGTTTGCCTTTATAGGACTTTCCCCTTCCTTAGTTTTTACTGGAATATGACCATTTATAATGTGAGAACTTTCAGGTGGCAAATTAAATTCTGCCAGTATATTCTTGCACACATTCTCATCATCCCTATATTGGTAATAATAATTCTTCTTTTCATAGTGTGCTAGCTTATCATCAATAAAATATCTTTCAAAAGTTGTCATTCTAACTTTTCCAAACACAGGTGAATCCTCTCCACACCACATATACCACATCATATCCATACCATATTTTTTACTATTAGTATTATTTTTAAAGAAAAAAGCATCTCTCGCTAAACGGTCATACCTATCTAAAAGTTCTCTGCCGCTGTAGCTTATTTTTCCTATTTTCACTTCTCTAAAACTACCATCTTTATTCAATGGAATACACCCGTGGTATAAAAGATTTGAATTATATACCAAGTATATACTCCCTTTACCATATAAGAATTTAATATGTCTTTGAAGTTTCTCACTGTTTACAAAAGAACTAGTCAACTTTTCAATTAACTCTTGTTCCCTATCTGTAAGTTTATATGGGTCATTCCAATCTATAGTAGGAAACTTGCTATCATTTAACTTATAATTATGACCATATATATCTATTTGCCATTTTTCTATATCTATTTTATCAAGTAGAAGTCTATCATCCATCTTAAATTCAGGATGCCTTTTTATTATTTCTGCCTCTAATTTAAATTGCATTATAGCTATAGCCTTGTGCATTTTTGCCAGTAAATTAAGTTCATTTTTACTTATATCCTTGTTTAAAGTCTTAGGAATAAAATTCTTACAAGGATCATCTTTATAGAATTCAAGGGCAAAAGTAGCAAGCGGAAGTAAGTTTATTCCATATCCATCTTCAATAGTATGCAAATTAGCATATCTAAGTGATATTCTGAGCACATTAGCTATACAAGCTTCGCAGCCAGCTGCTGCTCCCATCCAGAGCATATCATGATTTCCCCATTGAATATCCACAGAATGATGTTTCATAAGAGCATCCATTATAATTTCAGCTCCTGGTCCCCTGTCATATATATCCCCAATTATATGAAGTCTGTCTACAACTAACCTCTGTATTACATTTGAAATAGCTATGATGAATTCAGGTGCACGATTTATATCTATTATAGTTTTTATTATACCGTTATAATACGCTTGTTTATCTACCTTATCATCCTGGTCGTGAAGCAGTTCTTCTATTATATATGAAAAATCTGATGGAAGTGCTTTTCTCACTTTAGAGCGAGTATATTTTGAAGATACATTCTTACACAATTCAATTAATTGATATAAACTTATTCTATACCATTCTTCCAAATTGTGTTCTTTTTCCTTAATTAATTCTATTTTTCTCTCAGGGTAATATACAAGGGTTGCCAGTGATGCCTTCTGTTCTTCTCTCAATGAATTTCCAAACACATCATCAATTTTCCTCTTTATTACACCAGATGCATTTCTAAGCATATGGGTAAAGGATTCATATTCTCCATGAATGTCACTTATAAAGTGTTCTGTAGCTTTTGGTAAATTCAATATAGCCTGAAGATTTATAATTTCCGTACTGGCACTAGATATTGTGGGATATTCTCTAGATAATAATTGAAGATATCTTAAATCTTTTTCTATTATATCTAAATTATTCTCATCATAGAAAATCATGGTCATTTTCTCCTTTTTAATATATACAATTTATTTAATTTGTAAAAGCAATAATGATATACTATATAATATATTATAGTATATCATTATTAACATGTATAGTACAAATTGCATATTTAGTATAGCATATAATAACACATTTTCCTATTTAAAACTACTAATATCAAGTTCATTATAGTTTATTAAAAAATTCTTTAAATTATCCATAATCACTTTTATTCCCTCTTTGGAATCCGACTCTATATTCAAACACAATACTGGTTCATGAAGAGAAATCCTAAGAAGGAACCATCCATCTCCATTAAGTTTATTACAATTTACCCTAACTCCTTCATAATTATTAGGTGCTTCATTCCATCCATTGATTTTTTCTACATATTTCTTTAAATCACCCAGTATTTTATATCCATAGTCTTTAAAACTACTGTTTAAAATATCAAATCTAAACTCTAAACTTTCAGGTGAAATTTTTAAACTTTTTATTAAGTCCTCTATACTTTTACCTTGTTTATGAAGTTTAGCCATTTTTACTAGTATTTTAGATATCAAATAAGCTCCATCATCTAAAAAGTAATTTTCTTTAAGTGCTGCATGTCCTGAAGTTTCAATAGCCAAGTAGCATTTTTCACCCTGCTCATTTAGCCTTATTCCCTCATTTATTACGTTTCTATAACCTCTTTTGAATCTATGATGTTTTCCACCTAAATTTTCAATAAATTCACTTAATCCATTTGAAGTTACAGAATCAGTTACTATAGTACTGCCTGGATGCTCTTCTAAAATTATAGAAGATATTAAAGCTATTAGGGAATTCCTATTTATCTCCATGCCTCCAGCATCTACAATAGCTGCCCTATCTACATCTGCATCAAATACTATGCCAAGATCTGCTTTATTTTCAAGTACTGCCTTTCTAATAGAATCCATGGCTTCTTTTGCTTCAGGATTAGGGATATGATTTGGAAATCTTCCATCTGGATTAATAAACTGACTTCCTTCAACTTCTGCACCTAACTTTTTTAAAACTTTACTTGCAAAAAATCCCCCTGCTCCATTGCCTGCATCCACAATAATCTTAAACTTGGAAAGAGGCATTTCGTAATCTTCATTTGAATTTATACCTTTCCTAATTTTTTCAACTAATAAATTTGAATATGTGTCAATGAAGTCAACTTTAGAAATTTCTCCTTTATACGAAGGGTATTTTAAGTCTTTCTCCACTGCACTATCTAATATGTATTTTATATCATCTTTTTCACATCCACCATTTTCAGTGAAAAACTTTAATCCATTGTGATAATAAGGCAAATGGCTTGCAGTTATCATAATAGATCCATCGCATTTATAATTTCCCAGTACAGTAGTCATAAACATAGCTGGGGTAGTACAAAGTCCGCAGTCATATACGCTGCACCCCAAATTTACAAGTTCATTTAAAATAACTTCTTTAATTTCAGGTCCTGACAGTCTTGAATCCATGCCTACTGCAATTTTTATTTTTCCTTTTCTTATATTTTTTTTGTCTTTAAGCCATTTTATAAAACCACCTGCTATGGCTTTTACTTCTACAGCAGTCAAATTAACTTTCTTTTCCGGATTTTCAATTGCAATTCCTCTTATATCAGTACCATTTTGCAATTTATGTAATTCTTCTATCATGTTCTTCCCCCTGTTTTTCTAAAGTTTATATGTAAATTCCTAAATAAAATATTTTTCAAGTTAGAAATATCACATATGTATCCTAAGTAAAATTTGATCTTATACTCATAAACAGAGTTCTTGGCATCAGGTTGAGTTTTGACTTCACCTGATGCTTAGAAATCGTTATCCAGGCGCGTAGCAGTGCTTATCCCCCACTTTGATAGAAGATGGGGGTATTAGCAATGGTAGCGATCGGATAAATATACTGAAGTATGTTCCAACTTAGGATCTCCCTATTAATTATATAATAAATGTTTTCCTATAGGTACAATTTATATTCATTTTATAATTAAAGCTCAAACATAAATAGTTTCTCTAACTAAAAAATAAACTTATACTTGAGGATATACTACCAAAATTGAAATCACATTTTAAAACTTTTTATTAAGTCTTAGCTCAGTATTCTAGAAAATCTTAGAAGTTTATATGTGTTTGAGGTACGAGTTTATATGAACTTCTTTAGATTTTCAGAATACTGAGCTTTAGACTTATCAAAAGTTTTTATAGTGATGAAATTTGGCATTATATCCGGTAGCATAAGTTTATTTTTCGTTTAGGGAAACTTTAACACTTAGCTTTTTCTACTTTCATTGCCCTCATAGAATTTAATACTGCTATAAGAGCTACCCCTACATCCCCAAAAACTGCTTCCCACATATTAGCTATTCCCACAGCTCCTAGAACTAAAATCACCAGTTTTACTCCAAGGGCAAACACTATATTTTGGGATACTATTTTTTTAGTTCTCTTAGCTATTTTAATAGCAGTTACTATTTTTGAAGGTTCATCTGTCATAATAACTACATCTGCAGCTTCAATAGCAGCATCTGAACCAATACCGCCCATAGCGATTCCAACATCTGCTCTTGCAAGCACAGGAGCATCATTTATTCCATCTCCTACAAAAATCATTTTTCTGTTAGAAGACTTTTCAGTAATTATGTCATTTAATTTTTCTACTTTTTGATCTGGAAGAAGCTGTGCATGAACCTCATCCAATCCTAATTTATACCCTATTGCTTCTCCAATTTTTTTGTTGTCTCCCGTAAGCATTACTGTTTTCTTTATTCCTATATCTTTTAACATTCTAATTGTATCTTTAGAATCTTCTTTTACTTCATCGGATATTACTATATAACCCATGTAAATCTTATCCAGTGCAACATGAATTACAGTCCCAATAACTTCTGATATATCATAATTTATTTTTTCTTTTTCCATAAGTCTGGTATTTCCTGCAATAATTTCTCTTCCATCTATTGCTGCTTTAATACCTTCTCCTGAAATCTCAGCATAATCCTTTATTAGATTTCTATCTATATCTTGATTGTACTGTTTCACTATAGACAAAGCTATAGGATGATTAGAATAGGATTCTACAAAAGCTGCATACTTTAAAACATCCTCATCTGTAAAACCATTAAAAGCTTTTACTTGGGTAACTTTAAATATTCCTTTAGTAAGTGTTCCTGTTTTATCAAAAACTACTGTATCTATGCTATTTAAAGCTTCAAGGTAATTTCCACCTTTTACAAGAATGCCATTTTTAGAAGCTGCTCCTATTCCTCCAAAGAACCCAAGAGGTACTGAAATAACCAGTGCACAAGGACAGGAAACTACTAAAAATACAAGAGCTCTATAAATCCACTTAGAAAAACTTTCTCCTCCCATTAATGGTGGCAATAAAGCTAGTCCTATTGCAAATGCTACAACTGCAGGAGTATAGTATCTAGCAAACTTTGTAATAAAATTTTCTGTAGGAGCTTTTTTACTGCTAGCATTTTCAACTAAATCCAATATTTTAGATACAGTAGATTCTTTAAAGCTTTTAGTTACCTTCAAAGTTAAAACTCCATTTTCATTTATATATCCACCAAGCACTACATCCTCACGTCCTACTTCTTTTGGAAGAGATTCTCCCGTTAATGCAGAAGTATCTACCATAGATTTGCCTTCTATAATTTCTCCATCCAAAGGTATTTTTTCACCTGGTTTTACTAAAATAAGTTCACCTATATTTACATCTTCAGGCTTCATCTTTTTTAATCCTGATTTAGTCTTTACATTTGCAAATTCAGGTTTTATATCCATAAGGTCTGCTATAGATTTTCTTGAATTATTTACTGCCCTATCTTGAAAATATTCACCTATTTTATAAAAAAGCATAACAGCAACTGCCTCAGGAAATTGTCCAATTGTAAAAGCTCCTATACTTGCAATGCACATTAAAAAATTTTCATCAAATAACTGTCCGTGAGAAATATTTTTAACTGCTTTCCAAAGTACATCCTTTCCTATAGCAATATAACTAAAAAGGAAAAGTGTAAGTTCAACTTGAAATGAAAATTTAAATATTATGCCCGTAATATATATCAAAATGCCAACTATTGAGATTATGTCTCCAATTTTTTTACTTTTTTCCTTAGGTTCCTCAACTTTTCTTGATTTCTCATTACCTTCATATATAACTTTTACATCTGGTTCTAACCTTTTAACTATAGATTTTATATTTTCCACAGTATTATTAAATTTTTTTTCATCGTACAACTCGAATTTAAGCTTTTTAGATAAAAAATCCACAGAGGCATTCTTTATTTCAGGTATTTCATTAATTTTGTTTTCTATTTTTGCAGCACAGTGTGCACAATCAAGTCCTTGGAGAATAAATTCTTTTTTAATATACTTATTTTTTAATTTTCTATTATCTTGTAACTTTACTTCCATAGTGTTGTTCATTCTAATCCACCTCCCAGCTATTAGCAACATATGTTCATGTGTTCATATGTTTATGCTTTAAGTATAATTTAATTTGCTTTTCTTGTCAACAAAATTTATTCGATGCCTACCTAGCGTAAACTCCCACTTCATTTAATAATTAATGCAAATAAGGCATATAAAAAATAAACTAGTTATTTTTTATATGCCTTAAACTTTTAAGTGCAAATTTAATTATATATTTTTGTAGGTTTATCATCCAAATCTACTTTTTCAATATTTTCTGTATTGGGATTAACAAGAGCCACAGCCTTTTCCCTGCTCAAAGTTACCATAACATTTCCATTAGCTTTATCTATAGTAACATCTGTAGGATATCTACCTACTCTTATTTTTTTTATACTTTTAAAACTTCTCATATCCACTACACTTAAAGTATCCTCTCCTGTATTTGCCACATAACAGTATCTTCCATCATAAGATATACAAAAGTTCTTAGGTTTCCTCCCTACTGCTATAGATTGAAGTATGGTATAATTCTGAAAATCTATTAAAGATATATCATTGCTCTCTTTGTTTGCTACAAGTGCATATTTCTTATCTGGAGTAAATGAAATTTTTGAAGGATGCTTACCTACCTCTAATTTTTTTAAAAGCTTATCGTCCTTAATCTGATAAAATAACAAGAACCCTGTTCCATCCTCATCTTTGGAATTTGAAGCAACTACTACTAGAATTTTACCATCTGGTGAAATTTGAATGTCCTCTGGTTTACCATCTACATTAATTTTACTTATAATTTGATTTGTAACTGTGTCAATCTTACATATGGTTTTATCGCCTGTGATTACAAAATAATAGGATCTATATTCCTCCAGATCTTTAGCCATAGAACTTGACTTATACTGCATTATTATAAATCCACTGCTTAAAAAAAGTACTACTAAAAACAAAATAAAAAAAACTTTAAACCATTTCTGATGAGTCATAGGCACCACCTCATTATATGTTTTCTCTATTTTATTTTGCACCTTTTTTACCATATATATTCTTATTTATAACAATTTTTCAATTTTTAATATATTCATTTATCTGATGGCTACCTACTGTAACACTCCCACTCCTATCAAAGTGGGAGCTAACAGTAGCTACGCCCCTAGATAATTCATCTAAACTTAGTGGAAAAAACGACTATCACCAAATCAAAGATTTGGGATATCTGCTTGCACACAGCGAAAGCGACTATCACCAAATCAAAGATTTGGGATATCTGCTTTTCCCACTAAGTAAGATTCATTGATATATTTCTACTGTAGTTTTAAGTCCAACATATTCTTTTAATATATCCATATCTTTATTAGATAGGGCAATACATCCATAAGTCCAGTCGTATTTAGAACCACCACCATGTATTCCTATTTCCCCTCCAAGTGAAGTATGCCAAGGCGGCTGTTCTTTATTATTTATAGCCCATTCTATTCTGTCATAATTGATTTTACCTATGACTTTCTTATCTAAAGCTTCTTTAGCATCATCTATATTTGGGTAACTTATTCCAAAAAAATAATCATATTTACTTTTAGGATTTATATAACATATGTAATAGGTTCCTTCTGGAGTTTTTAAATCACCTTCTTTTTCTTTTTTACCTGAGGGAACTCTTCCAAGTCCAACTTTAAACCTTCCAATCAATTCATTATCTCCATAAAGCTCCATTGTCCTTTTTCCCTTATAAATTTTTATTGAAGTTTTTTCTGGTTTTTGCTTTGGAGCTTGAAAAAACAATTTTCCTTTATTCGCCTGTACGTCTTTTTCGGCTGCATTATTCTTGGCTGAAACATTTTTAAATTCATTTTCCCTAATATATCTTTTTATAGATAACCCAGAAATAGTTGCTATTAAAAATGTGCCAAAAATCAGAAATACTAATGGGAAAATTATGTGCTTCTTTTTCATAATCATCACTTACCTTTTGTAGTATTTTTATTATATTTTACATTAATTTATCAATCTATGCCAATTATGCTCTTAATCCATTCTATTATATTTTTATTTTTCTTGTCCACTTTTTTATACTGCTCCACTCTTTGATTATATACTTTAAACTTATCATTATAATTTTTCACGTCTGCATTATATTGTTCAAGTTGAGTATTATATGCTATAACTGCATTATTCCACTTACTGGTTTCTCCTTGAGACTTTGTAGAATCTACCTGACTCTTCAATTTTTCTAAACCATTTTGCTCTTTTTGGAGGTTATTTTTTAAATTTTGAACTTCATTTTGGCTTTGCTGAATACTTAAATACATTTCTTTAGTTGTACTATTACTGGCAGAATACTCCCTGCCAGACCTTATGTCTACAAATGCTGCTACACAAACAATTAAAAGTATTATAATTATGATAGAAATTTCAAGCAAAATAGATTTCAACTTTAATTTTAGTTTTTCCACAGCTATCCTCTCCTACCTTAAAATAGAAAAATACTATTAAGTATATAATACACCGTACATATTATAATATTACTGGTAAGGCAGAGAATATACTAAAAAGCTGACGACAAAATCTCTTTGCCTTCAGCTTTTTACTACAAAATCATATACAGATAAATACTAAATATTTGTTTTAGTATTTATTAAATGTATTCATTACAAGACTTAACTATATCATCAACTATTGTTTCAAGATTTAGTATATTGTGAACTGAAAAATCACAATATGCTTTGTAGATATCATATCTTTCATTATAAATTTTTTCTATTTCATTAATTCCTTTTTTTAAAAGAGGTCTCCCTGATATGTCAACATCAGAAATTATATTCTCTAAAGGTCTATCTATAAAAACTACAATTCCGTTTTTTTTCAAATTTTCTATATTACACTTCTTTTTTATCACACCACCCCCTGTAGCTATTATAATATTTTTTTCTACACTTACTTTCTCTACTGCTTTTGATTCTAATTTTCTAAAATACTCTTCTCCATTTTTAAATATATCTGAAATATTGCATCCATTTTCTAATTCTATATAATCATCTAAATCTATACATTTTCTATTTAATCTAGAGGCTAAAAGATTACCTAAAGTAGTTTTCCCTGATCCAGGCATACCTATAAGAACTATGTTTTTAGTCTCTGTATCCATAATTATATCCCTCCCTATTTGTTGTACTCTATTTTAACTAATTCATCATATATTTCATTTATAGTTTCTATCGATATATTCTTTTTGTGCCAAATTTCTTCTGCTGCCACAGCCTGTGCTACAAGCATATATAATCCATTTGCAATTTTAAGTTCCATTTCTTTCCCCATCTTTAGAAAAAGTGTATACTCAGGATTATATATTAAATCCACAGCTGTATTAAATTTAGACAATACATTTTTATTTATAGGACAATTATTTAAATTAGGGTACATACCACAGGGAGTACAATTCACTATTATATCTCCACTTTTTATTTCTCTGAGTTTTTCATAAGAAATAACTTCAAAATCACTTTGCTTAATTTTCTCAGGATGCCTGCTTACATAAGTAATATTTGAGGCACCTTCATCTAAAATGTACCTGACGACAGCTTTAGATGCTCCTCCTGTACCAAGTATCACTGCATTTTTATTTAATACATCTATGTGATTCTTTTTTAAAGTAAGACCAAAGCCATAGTAATCTGTATTATATCCTTTTAAACTATTTTCCTTAAATTCTATAGTATTTATAGCACCTATATTCTTTGCTTCTTCTGATATATCATCCATATAATTCATAACGGCAATTTTATAAGGTATAGTTACATTTATTCCCTTGCATCCTAAAACTTTAAAAGCCTCCATACTTTTACCTAAATTCTGAGGTTCTATTTCGAATAAATTATATTCTCCACTTATACCTAGTTTTTCTAAAACCAATTTGTGTATTACAGCTGAATAACTGTGTGATAACTTTTCCCCTATAAGTCCCTGCAAGTTGCTCATATGAATCGCCTCCTTTTTATTTACTATCTAAAAACAATCTCCTTTGTAATTCCCCAAAAGTTTAAAATATACGCTCTCTTCTTGTATGCCCTTTAAAGCATACCTAGTATCTTTATCCATAATATTTCCATTAAAATCAATATAAAAGAAGTACTGCCAGGATTTATTTATTATAGGTCTTGACTCTATTTTAGTCATATTCAAATTATTTTCATGAAAATACTTCAAAACATTATAAAGAGTTCCCGGTTCATGCGGCAGAGTAATCAATATACTTATCTTGTCACATTGTTTATCACTTTTTATATCTTTTCCCATTATTATAAATCTGGTGTAATTATTGCTGTTATAATTTATATTTTTTTCTATTATATCAAGTCCATAAAGTTTTGCTGCATTTTTACTAGCTATAGCAGCTTTACTTTTAACATTTTGCTCACTTATATATTTGGCACTTCTAGCCGTATTAAAATAGGGATTCAATTTCCAATTTTTATGTTTTTCTAAAAACTTACTGCTCTGCATAAATGCTTGGCTGTGAGAATAAACTTCTTTTATATCACAAATAGACGCTCCCTTTACTCCTAATAAATTGTGATTTACTTCAATACATTTTTCTCCAACTATGTAAAAATCATATTCTCCTATAAGATCATAAACCTGTGAGATACCACCTGTAGAGGAATTTTCAATAGGAAGAACGCCATACTTTATAGCCCCATTTTTTAGAGCTTCAAATACATCTTTAAAGCTTTCAAAGTTTAATGCTTCTGATTCATTTCCAAAATACTCTAACAATGCTTCATGACTGAAAGATGCTGGTACTCCTTGAAATCCAATTTTAAATAGATCACTATTTTGCCCTTTAGTCTTAATTTCACTACTTTTAGAAGATTGTTTGAATTCTCTTTTTTGTATGTTCCTGCTTATTTCCATAACATTCTTCAAAAAGATTTTAGTTTCATCTTTTATAGACTTATCTTTAAGATTTTTTAAGTTAACCTTTATTACCTCTTCTTCTCTTGATTTATCAAGTATATCCATAGAATTTTCCATTTTATATTCTGCTACTTTGCGAGATACTTTTGCCCTTTTTTCAAAAAGTTCAATCATTTCTCTATCTATTTTATTTATTTCATCTCTTAAATACTCCAAATCTTCCAAAATGTCACCTCCATAAGTAATTTAATCTTCCATTAAATTGAGTAGCGAAAGTGCTGCAGCTGCTTCTATTACTGGTACCGCCCTAGGTACAATGCAGGGATCATGTCTTCCTTTTATCTCTAAAAGTGCATCTTTCCTTTTTTCAATATCTACAGTTTTTTGAGCTTTTGATATAGATGGAGTAGGTTTTATACAAGTTCTAAATATAAGAGGCATTCCATCTGTAATTCCTCCTAAAATTCCTCCATTATTATTAGTGTAAGTTTTTATAACATTATTGTCTGATATAAAATATTCATCATTTGCTTCAGAGCCCTTCATTTTTGATATATCAAAACCTTCTCCAAATTCTACCCCTTTTACTGCGGGTATAGAAAATAAAAGCCCCGAGATAGTACTTTCTACGGACTCAAAGAAAGGATCTCCTATACCTGGCGGCAAATTTATAACTCCAGTTTCTACAATTCCTCCTAAAGAGTCTCCTTCTTCTTTTAGCTTTAAAATATACTGCTGCATTTTTTCGCCACAGTTTTCATCTAAAACTGGAAATTTACTTTCAGAAAGCTTTTCTAAACTACTTTTTTCTATAGAAGTGAATTTAAAGCATTTTGAGTCTTCAATTGTACCTATACTCTTTATATGACTGCCTATAAATATGCCTTTTTCCTCTAATATTTTTCTACATAAAGCCCCTGCAAAAACTATAGGTGCCGTAAGTCTACCTGAAAAGTGTCCACCACCCCTATAATCATTAAATCCTCTATACTTTATTTTTCCCGTAAAATCAGCATGACCGGGTCTTAAAAGAGAAGCTGTTTTTTCATAGTCTTTAGAATGAGTATTGCTGTTTTGTATCACTGCACAAAGAGGAGTTCCCGTCGCTCTTCCATTAAAATATCCGCTTAAGATTTCAAATTCATCCTGCTCTTTTCTAGGAGTGGAAAGTTTACTAAAGCCTGGTGCTCTCCTTTTCATCTGCTTTCTTATGTACTCTAAATCAATTTCAGTTCCAGCCTTTATCCCATCTATTACAATGCCTATGGCTTTTCCATGAGATTCTCCAAAAATGGATAACTTTATCTTATTCCCCCACATTCCACTCATCTATATTACCTCCCAATTGTCTAAAATCTTGCCAAAAACCAGGATATGATTTTTTAACATATTCAGCTTCTTCCATTATTATAGGATTTACACATTTTGAAGATATAACAGCTAGTGCCATTGCTATTCTGTGATCTCTCCAACTTGTAACTTTTCCTCCCTTGAGTCTTTCCTTACCATTTATAATAAGTCCATCTTCTCTTTCTTTTACATCTGCTCCAATTTTATTTAATTCTGTAGATATAGCCTTGAGTCTATCTGATTCTTTAATTCTAAGTCTAGCTGCATTTGTAATTTCGGTGGTACCACTGCTTACAGATGCCAGTGCTGCAAGTACTGGTACTAAATCAGGACACTGGGAGGCATCTATGTACGTTCCATGAGTTTTAGAAGGATTAACTTTTAAAGTATCACCTTTTTCTTCAATTTCAACTCCCATATCTTTTAATATTCTTATTACAGCCTTATCTCCCTGAAGAGAATTCATATTGAGCTCAGAGCATATAATTCCATCTCCAAGCGCTCCTGCAGTCATCCAGAAAGCGGCCTGAGAAAAGTCTCCTTCTATACTACAGTTATTTTTTTTATAGGTCTGATTTCCCTTAATTAAAAATTCTTTATAGTCTTTTTTATCCACATAAACTCCAAATTTTTCTAGCATATCCAGTGTAATATCTACATAAGATTTAGACTCAAGTTCTGTGGTCACTACTATTTTTGAATCTCCATCTAAAAGGGGTAGAGCAAACAAAAGGCCACTTATAAATTGAGAACTTATATTTCCCTTTACTCTGTATTCTCCAGGCTTTAACTTTCCATTTATAGTTAAAGGTAATTTGCCTTCAAAATTTCTGTAAAAAATTTTTTGCTTGTCAAATATATCATAATAAACATCTAGAGGCCTCTCTATTAACTTATCTTCTCCCGTAAAAGTTACCTTTTCTCCTAAAGTAGCAGCTATAGGTATTAAAAATCTAATAGTAGAACCAGATTTAAAGCAGTGTATATTTGAATTTTTCATTTTAATAACAGAATTTCCTGTTACATTTAAAGTATGTTTGTCTCTTTTAATATCTACTCCCAAAGCTTTTAAAGCACTACAAGTAGCTTCTATATCTTCTGAAAAATCTACATTTCTTATATTGCTTTCTCCTTGGGCTAAGGCAGAACATATGAGTGCCCTATGACATACACTTTTAGAAGGAGGAACTTGTATTTGCCCTTTAAGTTTAGTAGGTCTTATAGATACATATTTCATAAACTGCTCCTTTTCCATTTATTTGATTAGATTTTCAGGAAATAAAAAATTAGCTGCTTCAGACAATTTAGTATTTCTTATTTTGCTCTTTCCTGCTTCTTCAACCATTATTAAATTAATTTCATTTTTATCTGAAGATTTTTTATCTAGTGCTATGGTGTCTACTAAAACATTTTTATCCACACCCTGTATATAAACTGGAAGCCCATACTTTTTTAAAATATTTACCATATAAGAATAAGTACCCTCTTTAGTAATAGAAAGCTCTTCCGTTCTTCCTGTTATATATGCCATACCAATGGAAACTGCTTCTCCATGACTATATTTACTGTAATTATAATATCTTTCAACGGCATGCCCCAACGTGTGTCCAAAATTCAGCAGCATCCTATTCCCTAAATCTTTTTCGTCTTCTTCTACCAATTGCTTTTTTATGCTGCAGCATTTATATATTATATTTTCTATATTGTTCAAAGCCTCTTCTTTGCTTTTATAGGAATTTAGATCTTCTAAAATAGTTTTATCTTTTATAAAACCATACTTTATAACTTCAGCCATTCCATCACTAAAAAATCTATCACTTAAAGTTTTAAGCACCTCTGGATCTATAAATACAGCATCCGGGTGATAAAAATTTCCCACTAGATTTTTTCCCCAAGGAAGGTCCACAGCTACCTTCCCACCTATACTGCTGTCTACTTGTGCCAAAAGTGATGTTGGTATTTGAACATAACTTATCCCTCTCAAATAAGTAGCTGCTGCAAAGCCTGATAAATCTCCAACTACCCCTCCTCCAAGAGAAACTATTACATCCTTTCTCTTTATCTTCAATTCACACAAATTTTCATATATTTTCTTTAGCATATCCAAACTTTTGCTTTTTTCTCCCGGTTCTATAGATATGACATTTACTTTAAATCCATTATCCAAAAAAGATTGCTTCAATTCTTTCATATATAATCGTTCAACATTTTTATCCGTAATTACAACTAAAGTTCTCCCCTCATAAACTTGCCGTAATTTTTTTCCTATGGAAGTTAAAATTCCTCTTTCCATATAAATTTTATATTGTTTCTTTTTAAGATTTATATTTATAGAAATTGTATTCATCAAAATCACTATCCTTATCTTTTAACTAATTCTTTTCTACTTGAGGATGCTTTTTCAAAAATATTTTTTATGGAATCTACATCTTTAGATATTATAGCTTTTTTTAATAAATTAATACTTTCTTCAAACTTTTCTATTTCTTCCACTAATATATCCGAATTCATAGTAAATAGTTCAGTCCATAGTGAAGTGTTAATTTGGGCTACTCTAGTTGCATCCCTAAAGCTTCCACCTGTAAACGACTTTATGTTTTCTTCATTCTGATCCTGTGAATTCATAAGAGATACAGCTATAACATGAGGAAGTTGACTTGTAAAAGTAATTACTCTATCGTGCCTTTCGGGACTTATACAAGTTACATTGCTGCATCCTATTTTTCTAGCCATTTTACCTATTAAATTAATACCTCTAGAAGTATTTTTAGCTGTAGGTGTTATTATATAATTTGCATCTTTAAAAATATCTTTAGAAGCTCCTGCAATACCTTTAAATTCATTTCCTGCCATAGGATGTCCTGGTACAAACTCCAAGCGCTCTGGCAAGAATGAATTTATTTCACTCACCACACACTGTTTTATACCTGATGTATCCGTTATAATAGCCCCACTTTTTAAATATTTAAAATTGTCCTTTACAAATTTAACTGTATCCTTAGGATAAAGAGCAATTATTATAAGATCAATTTCCTTTAAGAAACTTCCTCCTCTCTCGTAGCCTCTATCTATAATCCCCATATTTAAAGCACTTTCAAGTGTATTTTTATCATTGTCTATTCCAATAACCTGTTCAGTGTTTAGTGGCCTTAGGGCCATGGCATAAGAACCGCCAATAAGCCCCATTCCCACAATTGCTACCTTAAGTTTAAAATCAGAATCATCCAATCCATATTCCCCCTGTCCTAGAATTTTTACACATTTACAGTATCATATGCTTTATGAATTGTTTTTCCTGGAATTTTGCTTATATCGTTCATAAGCTGTTCGAATACTTTTGGTTTTATGGATTGCTGTCCATCACATTTTGCATTAGCAGGATCATTGTGTACTTCTATCATAAGTCCGTCAGCCCCTACTGCCACTGCTGCCTTAGCTAATGGCTCTACCATCCACCAAAGTCCTGCAGCATGACTTGGATCCACTATTACTGGAAGATGACTTAATCTTTTTATGGCAGGAATAGCACTTAAGTCTAAAGTATTTCTTGTATAAGTTTCAAAAGTCCTTATTCCTCTCTCACAAAGTATTACATTTTCATTTCCTTCAGACATTATATATTCTGCGGACATCAAAAGCTCCTGAATAGTAGCAGAAAGTCCTCTTTTTAAAAGAATTGGCTTATTTGTTTTACCTAGCTGTTTTAAAAGCTCGAAGTTTTGCATATTTCTTGCTCCTACCTGTATTACATCCACATCCTCTACAAATTTGTCTATCATATCCGCAGACATAATTTCAGTTACTATAGGAAGACCTGTTTCCTGCCTTGCTATTTTTAAAAGGTCTAATCCTCTAGTTCTGAGACCTTGAAAGCTGTAAGGCGATGTTCTTGGCTTAAATGCCCCACCTCTTAAAAATTTAGCACCACTTTTTTTTACATCTTGTGCAATTTTTACAATTTGCTCTTCACTTTCAACAGAACAGGGCCCTGCTATAACAGCCAGCTCATCCCCACCTATAGAAGCATTTTTTACTTTTATTACAGTGTCATCCGGATGAAATAACCTATTGGACAATTTGTAAGGCTGCTGTACCTTCTCAACATTTTCCACAAATTCATTAGCTCTTATTTTATCTGCATCCACTTTTGTAGTATCTCCAACAAGTCCTAATATAGAACATTCTTTTCCATTTATTACATTCACTGTTACGTCATTCTCACTTTCAATTTTTTGTTTAAGCATGTTTATCTCTTCCTGTGTGGTTTGTGGTCTCATAATAACTATCAATTTCTAGTACCTCCTAAAATTTTATATCTTAACTTCTATGCTAGCTCTAGAAGTTATTTACCTTGAAATTTTAATTAATAATATAAAAAAGGCAGGGCTCCTAATGAGCTCTGCCTAAATTAATCAAATACATTTTGTGTACGTAAAATTATTCAATCATGTATCTACAATTATATTACTCATTAGAAAAGGATTCAATTTTTTTGAGAAGCAAAAGTAACTAGCGCTAAAATAAAAATAGCCCCAGCTAAAAGTAAAGTTAAAATAATATTTTTCACTTATTGCTTCTATTTCCTTTCTAATGATGTTTTTCATTAAATTTCCCCTCCATTGCAAATAATACCACTAATTTTATAAATTAATTCTTAATCTATTTGTTCTCAATTATAGCATGTTTATTCTTTATGTCAACAGTAAGTTTCCAATTTCATTTATTTTTATCGTATAAAATATGAAAACTTTGCTAAAACTAATGGAAAATTATTTTAAACCATAGTATAATTAAATTAAACATTTTTTTAATATTATTAAAAATAATTATATTATATAAAATTTATGTGAATTTAAAATGTTATTTTTAAATATACTATAATTTCAGGAGGAAAGAGCATGAACACGTCTAAAAAACTGATCTTTGCTTTTTTTATGTCAGCATCTCTTATGAATAGTAAGGGCTTGGTAAGTACTGTATATGCTGCTGATGTACCAAATATGAGCAGTAGTGCTTATACTGCTGTTGGAAATATATTTGCAAAATCAGGATATACCGGGCAATGTACCTGGTTTACTTATGGAAGAGTACTTGAAAAATTAGGAATTGCACTGCCATCACAATTTTACGGTAATGCAGTAGACTGGTGGTATGCAAATGCCAGTTCAAACGTATATGCTTACGGCTCAGAACCTAAAGCAAATTCCATAGTTGTATGGGGCGGCGGTCCACATGGATATGGACACGTTGGCTTTGTGGAAGAAGTAAGTGGAGATACTGTATATTTTAACGAAGGAAACTTCAACATAAGAGGGAATTATGACGGAAGTGAAAAAACGCTTTCAAAAGAGGCTATAAAAAATAGAGGAAATTTGTACCTTAAAGGATACATATATGTAGGCGATGGCAGAAAGTCTATTCCAGCTAGCAATCCTTCGCCTAGCAATAACAGTAGTTCAAATTCAGCTCCTGTTACTAATATTTCCAAAACAGGAATTGTTAACATTTCAAATAGCAGTTCCACATTGAATGTAAGGAATGGGGCAGCTACGTCCTTTGGCGTTATAGGAGGATTAAAGAAAGGACAATCCGTTGCTATAGTAGGATCAGTTGGAAGTTGGTATAAAATTAAATATAATTCTTCTTACGGATATGTGAGCTCTTCTTTTATAAGTGCAAGCTCACAAGCTAGTCCTAGTAGTCAGCCTTCTTCTAATTCGGAAGCACAATATTTATCTCCAGCTTCCGCGAAATCAGGTTATGTTAAGCTTAGTGACAGTTCATCATCTTTAAACTTAAGAACATCTCCAGGAGGTTCTGTAATAGGATCGCTTGCTAATGGTACTGCTGTAAATATATTAGGAACTAGTGGAAGTTGGTATAAAGTAACTGCAAACGGAAAGTCAGGATATGTTTCTTCTAGCTATATAAGTAATTCACAGTCCATAGTAGCAACTGCTGCAAGCGTTCAGTCTACAACTTTCAAAACTGGTACTGTAACATTAAGTAATAAGTCTTCAGTATTAAACTTACGAAGTAACCCTTGGACTGGTCGTATTGTATCCACTCTATCTTCTGGAACCAAAGTAACCATAACAGGCACAGATGGGCGTTGGTATAAAGTAACCGTTGGTTCCTTAACAGGATATGTTCATTCAGATTACATAAAATAAAAAAATAATATTGTGTAGAACTATCTACACAATATTATTTTTTTATTGCCAGAAAAACATTACTTTTCTTTATTTATTTTCATTTTCATTTTAATATTTAATTTATTCATTAAATAATTTTTATCTGTTCCATCATCAGGAAAAATAACATAGCTGCATTTAAGATCATACTCACTATACTTTTCATTCATAATTTTTATTTTATTATAAACACATTCCATCTGATGAACAACTGAAACAACTTTTCTGTAATTACAGTCTGGAACTACACTTATAAACGTAGATAATCCGTATTTCTCAAATAAATCTGGTACCTTAAAAAGACTTCTCAACTTTTCATAAACCAAATCAAGTAAAATAAGATAACTGTCTTTTACTTCTATTTTCTCATCTTGTTCTGTACAGTATTTTTTTACTAAGCTTACCATAATAATTGAAAGCTTTTTATTTTGTGCCCCACATTTCACGATTTGTCTGGCAATATACTCCTGAAAATTCAAGTATACTATTTCTTCTGGTCTATCTGAATTTCTACTAGATTTTATGAGTTTCGTTATTCTTTTAACTAAATTTTTACTATTGAAAGGTTTTAATATATACTCTGAAGTACCTGCTTTTATGCCTTTTATAAATGCTTCTCTAGAATTTAATTTTGTAAGTATCATTACAGGAATGTTTAATTTTTTAGCCTTTATCTTTTTAAGTACTTCAAATCCATCTTCAGTGCTTAATCCCACCTCAAGTATTATCAAATTTATTTCTTCTTTTTTATCATATAATCTATTAAAGAACTCAAAGGAATTTCCACATTCATATACCCCAATCCCCGCATCTTCCAATACGCGTCTCACCCTGTATCTTACATATATCATATCATCTAATATTATAACTTTGTTCATAATTATTCATCCTATAACATCAATATTTTAACCATCCCTTTTATTAAAATTAATTTTTTCATATTCTATTTATCGTCCACTACTACTATTATTTTATATGTATATTACACTAAAGGTTCATTTCTCATATCATTCCACCGTCTACAGTTACTATCTGTCCTGTTATATATGCGGATGAATCACCTGCCAAAAAGCATACAGTTTTTGCTATATCTTCGCATTGTCCAAATTTACCCATAGGTATATCTTCCATTAAACTTTTCTTCTCATCCTCTTTTAACCAGGAGTTCATTTCCGTATCAATTACCCCTGGTGCAACTGCATTTACCCTTATATTCGAAGGTGCCATTTCCTTTGCAATAGATTTTGTAAAAAGATTTATAGCTCCTTTAGATGCAGAATAAATGGATTCACAGGCAGCACCTACATTTCCCCACATAGAAGAAATATTTATTATAGCTCCTGATTTTTTAGAAATCATATGTTTTAATACAGAGTGAGAGCAGTTAAGTACACCCTTTAAATTCACATCTATAATAGAATTCCACTCATCTTCTTTCATATCTACAAAAAGTCCTATTTTAGAAATTCCTGCATTATTAACAAGTATATCTATTTTCCCCATTTTACTTAATGCATATTGCACTATTCTTTCAGCATTACTATATAAACTAACATCCCCCTGTACTACCATTCCTACCGAACCGGCTTGTTTTATCATATCCAAGGTTTTATAGGCTTCTTTCTCATCTTTTTTATAATTTATTACTACATTTGCGCCACATTTTGCTAAATTTATAGCAATACTTCTTCCTATTCCTCTGGAAGCTCCTGTTACTATTGCTACTTTTCCGCCTAAATTTTCCATAATGATTTTATCCTTCCTACATTAACATAAAATTTACTTTTCAATTAATATTATACATTAAATTTACTTAAAATGTGAAGAAGCTCCTCAGACCCACTTGCATTTCTCATAGTATACAAAGATATGGCCCTATTTTCATTTGCTATTTCATCTATATTATCTGATATATCTACGGATGCTTTAGTTCCATCATTTGAAGAACCCACTATAATACACATTATTTTAGTTATTACTAAAAAAGACTCATCTACATTTTCCATAAGCCCACAAACCTTTTTTAATACAGATTCAAATCTCATTCCGTCTTTTTCATAATCTTTGCTTATGTCTACCATTTTTCTGTAATCCGACAAAATATTTTCCTCTAAAATTTTCAATACACTTTCAGCTGATTTTGAGAGTTTTTCTACCGATTTTAAAGCACTTTTTACATTTAATTGTATATTGCTTACCATATCAGAAGATTGCATAGCTAATTTTCTTACCTCTTCTGCCACCACCATAAATCCCCTGCCATATTCGCCAGCCCTTGCGGCTTCTATATTGGCATTTAATGCTAATATATTTGTTCTATCTGATATAGTTTTTATTTCCTCAGCCATTATAGAAATATTTTTTACTACTTTCACATTTTCCAGTGCATGTCTTAATTCATCACTATACTGTGTATAATAATTTTCAAAGTCATGCTTTGAGCTTTCCGTATCTTTTTTAATATTTAAAGCCCTTTCCCTTATGTTTTTTGCAAGAGCCAAGCCTTGATTTGCCTCTTTTGCTAAGTTTTTTATTTCATGCTTTACATTTGATATCTTTTGGTTCACTTCTTCTATAGAAGATAAGTTCTCCTGCATATTAGAACATATTTGTGAAGATTCATCTGAAACCAATTTTATTTCCGAATGCGATTTTTCAAACATTTTATTTACATTATCCGCAGCTTCCAAAGCTTCTCCGCTTTTTAGTTTTACTTGTTCTATAATATACTCTATTTCATTCATTGCATAGTTTAATGCTGAAGCCGTATCTCCAAATTCATCTCTTTTGTCAATTTGTATTCTGTAGTTTAAATTAAACTTTGATAATTCCAGAGCATACTTTCTTATTTTATGCAGTGGTTTTTTTATAGTTCCGGCTATAAATAACCCTATAAAGAATCCTATCAAAATAAATAGAACAGTTATCATAATTATTTTGTATTTTAACATATTTACTTCACTAAATATTTCACTCTTATCTATAGTAAGCCCTAACGACCAATTTAAGTCAGCTATTGGTGTATAGGCCATAAACATATCTTCATTATCTTTTTTATAGTATCCCGAACCACTTTTACCTATTATCATATTTTTTTCTAAAGTTGCCAGTTCATTTAAAGAATGATCTTTTTTTTCATCTTCTATAGTATTATCTTTATTTAACACCAGTTTCAAATCCTTATGTGCTACCTTAACCCCTTCCTTATTTATTATAAAGCAGTATCCACTTTTACCCAGCTTTTCATTTTGAACTAATTTATTTAAACTTTCCATACTTATATTTGAAAATAATACTCCTACAACTTTCTCATAAGAATCTTTTATTGGAACTGCCACCGCCATTATTTGCTGCCCATCCGTATTCATCACTGGATCTGAAATAGATATTTTTCCACTTAACGCATTTTTAAGGTAGTAATTCTTGGTATCCTCTAAATTAGCTTTAGTCTTTTCACCAGTTTGCATATAAATCATACTCTTTGAATCCATCACATTTAAGTTCACATATCCTAATTGTTTTGCTCTCATCTTAAGAAGAGGTATCTGTATTGAAGTATTCATGGATTTTATAATATCATTTGATGCTAACTCTTCAATTGCTTTAACATCCTGTTTTAAAGTTGCATCTATGAGTTTAGAAGATTCTATTGCTCTACTTTCAAGCGAAGATTTTATACTATCTTCCATAGCTCTATAAGCACTGTAATAAGATGTCATTCCTAATATACTGCATATGAATATTATAAGTATTCCAATCTCACAAACTATCTTCACTCCCACACTGTTTAAAAAAGATAGATTAAACTTTTTCTTCTTACCAAAAAATAACTCTGAGACGCTTAAAAATAATTTTTTTAACATAAAATTCCTCCAGTATATAAATTTACATTAATCATATTTTTTATTTTAATGTAGTATTTTTAAGCTGTTGTTAAATAAAACTTTTTTTAACGTAAATTTAACCTATGATAACCAACATGTATATTCCAATAAAATTTACAATAATATATTTGAATTGGCTTTTTTAATATGATATAATTGTGATAATTTAAAAGGGTCGGATGAAAATAGTGGGATTAAATTTTTAAACCGTTATTAGACGAACCTCTGGAGAGACTCTTATGAGCACCGAAGGGGAAAGCCAAAGTTGGGTGAAACTCTCAGGTACAAGGGACAGAGGATTTTATACAAAATGATAATTATTGACTCAATTAATAGTTATTGTTTAAAATCTTATTTTCCAGAGACTAATTTAATTTGGTCTTTTTTTTTATCCGATGACTACCTGCTCTAATACTTCCACTTCTCCAAGTGGAAGTAAAGAGCAGCTACGTCCCTGGATAGTGATTTCTAAGCATCATGTGGAGTTAAAACTCCACCTCATGCCAAGAACTCTGTTTATAATTGCTAATAATAGAATTAATCAATACAAACTATTTAAAGGAGATGGATTATAAAATGAAGTCATTTATAACTGTACTTGGAGAAGATAAAACTGGTATTATTTACAAGGTAACTTCTGTACTATTTGAAAATAACATAAATATTTTAGACATAAACCAAACTCTCATAGAAGGCTATTTTACAATGGTAATGCTAGTGGATTTATCAAAAATGAAAACAGATTTTGTAGAACTAAAGAATGATCTTGAAAATAAAGCTAAAGAAATAGGAGTTGTCATTAAGCTTCAACGAGAAGACATATTCACTTCTATGCACCAAATTTAAACTAAGGAGTTGAGTTAAATGATAAATACTAAAGACATTATGGAAACCATAAACATGATTGACAAAGAAAATCTAGACATAAGAACCATAACTATGGGTATCTCTCTTTTAGATTGTATAGATAGTGATGGAAAAAAAGCAAGAACTAAAATTTACGATAAAATAACTAAACATGCTGAAAACCTAGTAAAAACTGCGAAAGAGATTGAAACAGAATATGGTATACCCATAATACATAAAAGAGTATCCGTTACACCTATTTCCCTTATAGCTCAGGCAAGTTCGGATAAAAGTTATGTAGAATATGCTAAAATTTTAGATAAAGCTACCCAAACTTTAGGCATCGACTTCATTGGAGGTTTTTCAGCACTTGTACATAAAGGTTATACTAAAGGTGACAAAATACTTATAGAGTCCATTCCAGAATCTCTAGCTGTTACTGAAAAAGTCTGCTCTTCTGTAAATGTAGGAACTACAAAAGCAGGAATAAACATGGATGCAGTAAAAGATATGGGAAGAATAGTAAAGGAAACTGCCTATCTCACTAGAGAAAATGAGAGTATAGGTTGTGCAAAGTTAGTAATATTTTCAAACGCGGTAGAAGATAATCCTTTCATGGCAGGAGCATTTCATGGAGTTGGAGAAGCTGATTCCATAATAAACGTAGGTGTTAGTGGTCCTGGCGTTGTAAAATGTGCTCTAGAAGAAGTTAAGGGACAAAATTTCAATGTAGTTGCAGAAACAATAAAAAAGACAGCTTTTAAAATAACAAGAATGGGTCAATTAGTTGCTGGAGAGGCTTCAAAAAGATTAAATGTTCCTTTTGGTATAGTAGATTTATCCCTTGCACCTACACCTGCTGTAGGAGACAGTGTTGCAAGAGTTCTTGAAGAAATGGGCCTTGAAAGCTGTGGATGCCCAGGTACTACTGCTGCTCTAGCATTATTAAATGATGCAGTTAAAAAAGGAGGCATAATGGCAGCATCTCAAGTTGGAGGATTGAGTGGTGCATTTATACCTGTAAGTGAGGATGAAGGTATGATAAGTGCAGTAAACTCAGGGTCCCTTAACCTTGAAAAATTGGAAGCAATGACTTGTGTATGTTCTGTAGGTCTTGACATGATAGGTATACCTGGTGATACTCCTGAATCCACTATATCTGCCATAATAGCAGATGAATCTGCTATTGGAATGATTAATAATAAAACAACTGCCGTAAGGGTAATCCCTGTTTACGGGAAAAGTGTCGGAGATGAAGCAAATTTTGGAGGACTTCTCGGAAAAGCACCTATAATGCCTGTAAGTAAATTTTCAAGTGAAAGTTTCATAGCTAGAGGTGGAAGAATTCCTGCTCCAATTCACAGCTTTAAAAATTAGATTTTCTACTTAAAAACCCCATATATTCTTAATGTTGAATGCAAACTTAAATATAGGTATAAATAAAATTTAATTTTATTGTAAACATGTTTAGAAATACAATAATACTACGATAACATATACATAGTTACTATATATTGCTATTCTAATGATTTATATGAGGTGAGATAGTATGTTGTCAAAAAAGAAATTAGTTCGAATAAGCGAATTAGAACCAGGAATGATATCAGCAAGTGATATAACCTTTGAAAATAAAATGCTGTTAGCTAAAGATATTGCCATTACGGAATCGGCTATAGAAAAGCTAAAGCAAAATATTATTGTGGACGAAGTAGAAATTTACGTAGAAGATACTTCCGAGGATCCTTTAACTGCTAAAATAGAAACGGTACAAGAACTTGAGAATACTTTCAATGAATTTTCTTACAACTTGGAAAATATATTTGATACCATATCTAATTTAAAAGCTCCTGAAATAAAGGAAGTACGAACTTTTTCAGAAAAAATACAAGAAGAGTTTAACTCTACAGGACTAGTTATTAAAAATATAGTATTCCACGGAAGTGGCAATGATACCATTTACAGACACAGCGTAAACGTAGCAGCCGTAAGTTTTATACTTGGAAAATGGTTGGGGTTTAGCAAAAGGGACATAAATTTATTAACTTACTCAGCAGTACTACATGATTTTGGAAAAATCAAGATAAGTAAGAATGTTATAAATAAGGAGGGAAATCTCACCCCAGAAGAATATAAAATTTTCAAAACTCATCCTGCCATAGGTTATAATTTTGTAAAGGAGATCCCCTATTTAGATTCTTCCGTAAGTTATGGTGTATTAATGCATCATGAGAGAATGGATGGGTCTGGGTATCCATTAGGTATTAAAGAAGATAAAATTCATAAATTTGCTAGAGTAATAGCTATTGCAGATTTGTTTGATGATTTAAGCTCCAATAGATATTGTAAAGAACTAAGCGGTCCTTTTGAAGCTTTAGAAATTATTCAACAGCAAAGCCTTGGGAAACTCGATTGCCAATATTGTACTATGTTTTTAAATCACATAGTAAACTACTATATGGGTGAAAATGTACTTTTAAATAATGAACAATGTTGTAAAGTCATCCAAGTTGACATGAATGATTTGAGAAATCCTCTTTTACTTGATGACAATGGATTCCTTGATTTAAAAAAAGAAAAAGATTTATATGTTAAAAAGCTGGTTATTTAATAACCAGCTTTTTGTTCACTTTTTATAACATTTTGTTTTACAGTTGTATACATTTACTAATAATTAGCGTCAGTTCCATATAATAATCACTAAATCCTTGCTTTTTATATACGATATAGTATTATAGACTATGGTTTAATTACTTTTTAACAAACTATTATTACATTATATAACATAGGAGGCTATTATTTATGATAAAATTTACCGATAATGATAAAATTGACTTAGATTCATTAGAAATACAGGATGTTTTGGATATTAATACACTTCAAAAATTTCAGGATAACTTTGCTGATAGTATGAATATTGCAAGTGTTACAGTTGACAAAAATGGACACCCTGTAACAAAACCAAGCTCTTACACTGACTTTTGTTTAAATCTCACCCAATCAACTTCCAAAGGAACTTCCCGCTGTGCAGAGTCACACCGCAGGGGAGGTGAAGAAGCAACAAGGACTGGCAAACCATATATTTATACTTGCCATGCGGGTTTGATTGATTTTGCTGCTCCTATAATAATAGAAGGTAAATCAATAGGAACAATACTTGGTGGACAAGTTGCTTATTCTAAAGTAGATGAATCAGTCGTTCGAAAAAATGCCGCAGAAATGGGTATAAACGCTGATAGATATGTAGATGCATCAAACAAAGTCTATACAGTAAGTGAAAAAAGCGTAAGAGCAGCTGCTGAAGTTTTATTTATCGTGGCAAATGCACTTTCCAAAATAGGTTATGAGGCACTTTTACTTGGTGTATCTACTAAAAATTTATCTGAAAATTTCGGCCAAATTTCAGCAACTATGGAAGAGCTAGCTGCTTCAGCTGTAAATGTAAGCAACAATCAACATCTTTTAAATGAAGAAATAAGCAGAGTTAAAAATATATCTATGGATATAAATTCTATATTAAATTCCATAAAAAGTATTGCAGATCAAACAAAAATGCTTGGTTTAAATGCTTCTATAGAGGCAGCTAGAGCTGGAGAAGCTGGAAAAGGATTCAGTGTAGTAGCTGCAGAAATAAGAAAACTATCTCAGGATTCTAAAGAAACTGCTTCTAAAATAACAGATCTTACTAAAAAAATACAGGAATCTGTAGATAAGGCACTAGAAACTTCCAGTTCCACTTTTGAAACTACAGAACAACAGACATCTGCAATAGAAGAAGTATCTGCTAATGTCCAGGAAGTTTCCGTAGTAGCAGACACATTAAGTAACATGGCAAATAAGAAATAGTTATGAATTGGTAGTTAAGAATTAATAGTTATGGATGATTTTCTTACGCTTTTCACTATTAATTCTTAACTCTCTCATATATAAATTTTTTTACTTAACATAAAAAAATTGTAAATTAATCAATTTACTTAGTGGATAGTGACAAGTGCTATATGGCAAGTGAATGAGGCTTTTTATTTTAAATCATATCTTTTTAATAATATCCACGTATTTTTATTCCACATATAAAGGGATATATTATCAAAATACTCGTCAAAATCACAGGGATATTTGTTCACATAATCCCATATTTCTTTAAATTTGTCCTCTATCCTCTTTGACACTATAGTACAATGAAACACTTTATTTTTGCCCTCATTGGATTTAAAATTTATCCATGGAATTTTACTAAGTTCATCTATAAGTGAATCATGTGCTTTTTTTGCCTCAGGTGACACCTTCACATCCATATAAATTACATCTTCTCTAAACTTACCATATCCCTGAACTTTTATTTGAGTCTTATGATTGTTTTTTTGAAACTTTTGTAATACCTTCAACATATCTTCAATTTTATCCGTTTCAAAAGGTGCCTTTATTGTAAAATGAGCCGGTAATTTAGCTTTCCTCTTTTTAAATTTATAGCATACATCATTTCTCAACTTTTCATAAAATTTTAGTGCATTACCACCTATAGTACATACAAGAACATATCGTTCCAATTTTATGCCTCCTTTCAATGCAAATATTACATTATATTTTCACCATATTTAAAATTGAAATACCTAATTTTATTTTTTTGTCCGATGACTACCTGCTCTAATACTCCCACTTCTCCAAGTGGTAGTAAAGAGCAGCTACGTCCCTGGATAACGATTTCTAAGCATCAGGTGGAGTCAAAAAACTCCATCTGATGCCAAGAACTCTGTTTATCAATGCTTTATTACAGTTAAAACTAAACTTATTAAAAATGTTATTGCAGAAAGCAATACAGCTAAACTCAAAAAAACCGTTATGACAACATTATATTTAACTATGTTTTCAATTGATAAATATTTTGTCCACCCAACAACATTAAACATTAACAATACTAAAAATATAGTAATTAATCCTCCTGAAGCCCCCCTAATATCCGCATAACTCAATGATATATGAGAACATATGCAGATTGCTATAAATAAAAACATGTAAAAGTATATATTGTGAAAGTTAGCAGTAGAAAATATATTTTTTATCAAAACTTTATACATACTGAATATATGTACAGCTACAGCTTTGTTTATAACAGTTACATGGGAATTTACCTTTAAAATACTTATAAATTCATCATAAGCTCTAGGTATCATAAAACGCATTAGCGCAACTACAGACAAGATACCTCCAAATATAGGTGCAGTTCCTATAAAAAAATTTCCTACCTGCTGATAAATACTATTTTGATTATAACTGTGCTCTACATATCCCATTACCCGATTTTCATCAGGCTTTTGCAGAAGCTTTACAGCAGTTATTTTATGTCCAAAAATAGCTGCAAATATTGCATGACTCATTTCATGTACTGGAACCCCTATAAATCCCGTTATCATTATGGATTTCATGCCAAAACTTCTAGCAAAATTTTTTATAGTGTAGTTTCTCATAATCCCAAGTAGCATTCCAACTAGTATTATTATGCCTGTCAAATACACTGTTTCTATACAGGTCCTAATTAACATTTGTATTAAAAATCTCATAATTGTCTCCACTTTCTATATTATTTCATAAACTTAAAGGTCTGTTAAACATATACTTATAACAATCTTCTTCTTTAAAGCCGCATTTCAAATATACTTTTTCAGCATACTTTGTCCAAAGAAATTTACTTGTATCTTTTATAGCCGGATATTTATCTATAAATTCAATTAGCTTTTTTCCCAATCCTCTTCTTCTATACTTTTCATCAATAATTACATCTAATATTAAGCTGTAAACAGCATAATCACTTACAACTCTTGCAAACCCAATTTGTATATCATTATGATAAATTGCAAAACAAAGGGAGTGCTTAATTGTCTTAGCAATAACTTCAGCAGGTCGGTTTTTAGCCCAATGAGATTGTCTTAGTAAATTACAAACTTCTTCTAGTTTAATTTTATCAACATTATCTGTAAATATGTATTCACCATTTACTATTTCCATTACAAATCTCCCTTCTAAAACTTCATTTTAATTTACCGCTTTTTTAAACACTATAAGACATGTTCTTTAATATATATTTCCATATTGCAAGAGCAGAATTCTTCTTACCATCTACCCTATCCAAAACTTTTTTCAGTTCTTTTATACTTTCTTTATAAGAGGGATTTCCTGCTATAGTTTTTACTGCAGATTGTATGTTATTTGCATTCCATTTGTGTATGGGAATTCTTATTGCTCCACCTCTAGTTGCTACATTATCAAGATTTATCTGCTGTTCTGGCTGTATGGCAAATCCAACAATAGGTGTTCCACTTGCAATGGCAGTCTGTATTGTACCCTGTCCACCATGAGATATAACCACATCTGCAAGTGAATTAACTAGTGGCGCTGGTACAAATGCATCTGTTATATAAATATTTGAGCTATCTTTTGCACAGGCAATTGCTTCATCAATTGGACATACTGCCTTAGGAGCTAAAATTACTGCACTCCATTTCTTGCCTATACCTTGAGTTAACGCCTTTATAGCCTCAAACAGATATTCCTTTTTTCCTGAACTTCCAAGAGTACAAAAAATTTTTAAGTTTTTATTATTATGGTTAAAAATTTTAAAAATATTTTCATCTACTACTCTATCATTTAAAGAAGATGCATACAATGGTCCTACAATTTTAAAAGTATCTGGTAGCGTGATACCTTTATAAAATTCCTCAAAGTCATTTACAATTGTAAGGTCAGCTCTCAGCATATCAAATAAATTATTTATGGATTGTCCCTTGTAATTAAATTTTCTAAAAGCTTCTCTAATATTAGTTTGTACAAATGATGGATTTTTTAACATTAAAGATTTTGGTATAGATTTTATTATTTTTTTACGAAGCTTTAATGGTAGATATGTTAGAGGCCTTACCATGTCCGGAATATCTTTCATCAATTTATTAAGAGTGTCTTCATGTAAAGGTATTGGAAGATAGCAAATACCAGGCACTGGTTTATTAAGCATTCTACGTGCAATACCTGCTATTGGGTAAAAACCATGTATAACTACATCAGGCTTTAATTCATTAAGTGCATCAATTTCTCCCTTAATCAATTCAAAAGCAAGTTTTTTATCACCAATTAAATTAAAACTAGTAGGTTTAAAGTCTTGATGAAATCCTATTCCAGGAAGTTTAGGATTACACTTATAAATTTTAAATCCATTAGAAATTACTTTTTCTTCAAACCTACTCCCTGTAGATAAAAAAACTATGTCTACTTCATAGTTCTCAGGACAAAATTTCCTAATTCCATCTGCTATCTCAAGAGCACGCGTTGCTTCTCCAGCATCTGAAAGTATAACTGAAAAAGCAATAGTTAAATATTTTTTCATGCTTATATAGCTCCTTTCAATGTAATCTTCCACTTGATAAAACTTTAAATTTACCTCTGCAATTTTTTACTATATATAAGTAAATGATTATATTATACTATAAAAAAACTTAGGAGGATTTATACATGAACTGTACTGATAAAAAATGCGTTATTATAATTGATAAAGAACTGCCTTTAGGATTAATTGCCAACACCTCAGCTATCTTAGGTTGTACCTTAGGTAAATCTATAGGAAGTATTGTTGGTGAAGATGTTTCTGATATAGGCAACTTTCCACATAAGGGAATTGTAAAAATACCAATACCAATACTATCATCAACCAAAAATAAAATAAGGGATTTATATACTATAGTAAAAGAAAAATACAGCAAAGAAATAACCATAATTGACTTTAATGACATAGCTCAAAAATGCAAAATATACGATGATTACATACAAAGATTATCTTGCACTGATTCATCAGAATTAAACTATCTCGGAATTTGTTTATATGGTAGTAAAAAAACAATTACGAGCTTAACCGGAAGCTTGCCAACATTAAAATAAAAGAATTTCATAAACAATAACTGCACCATTTATAGGCTGCAGTTATTGTTTATACATACCTGGTGTAACTCCTGTATAATCTTTAAAATATTTTATAAAATGACTTTGATCATAAAATCCAGATTCCAGCGCTGAATCCGTAAAACTTCTATTTTTTCTTATAAGCCTTTTGGCATAATTTATCCTTAGATTAGTTATATACTTGTGTGGTGATATTCCATAACAATTCTCAAATTGTCTAACTACACAGTATTTACTCATATGTGACATTTCAGCTAAATCTTTCAACGTTAAATTATTTAGATAATTTTTATCTATGTATTTTTTAATTTTTTCTAATTCAGCTAGATTGGAAACTTTAACGGCTTGCTCATTCCAATTTTTGTCCCTGTCATATTCTAAAAAGGAAATATAATTTATAAGTTTAGTCTCATTTTCAATATTCATTATGTTATTTTCAATGTCTACAAATAATTTGTAAGCATTTTTAAATGCAATTTTATTTAATTTTATATATGAAAATTTTATATCTAAGTTATCTCTATTAAATACAGTTTTAAACCAATCTTCATTTATATAAATCATTCTAAAATTCCAATTTTTATAGCTATAAGGAGTACATTTGTGAACTGTATTTTGTGGTATTATCAAAATTGTATTTTCCGAGATTTCATATTTTCCACTTTGCATTTTTGTACTGCAACTTCCCTTTTCAACTAATCCAATAGAGATTTCATCATGGAAATGTTCTTTACATGAATGTATTGAGTTTTCACATTTTTTTATTTCTACATTTCCATTATAATCACTGAAATAATATCTTATTCCCTGCATCTTTCCTCCACATTATTTTTTGTATATTATTTATAAGAATATTAATAAATAGTTGCCTTTAATTAACTACTAGTATATTTTATAGTATAGGTTACTTTTTTTAAGATTTCAATTGTGTATACATAAAACTTATTTACAAAATTTATGGAGGTGATAAATATATGATAACTATTCAAGAAAAAGCCCTTAAATATGCTAAAAAAATTCAAGGCTGTTTTTTAATTAGAACTCGTTCTAACTGTATAAGCTGCTGAACAGGTGAGATGACGAAAGTCACAAATCTCAATGTTGAGGTTTTAAAATATTTTAATAAAGAAGAAATTTATGATGAATATGAATATTGTGGAATTAAAATTTATATATTGAGTAGTTTAATTTTAGAAGAAAACGTTAATATATTCATGTTTCCTAAAATTCCATTCATGAAACCTGCTTTCAGTGCAAGCGGGATAAAATATAATTAAAAATTAATAGTTAAGGATTTAACCTAAATTCATGAATTCAATAGGCATACTTTGTAAATACTAAATATGTTAAAAATTATTTATAGAGGAGGAAGCATGATATGACAAAGAAATTAAAGACCATGGATGGGAATCAAGCTGCTGCTGAAGCTTCCTATGCTTTCACAGATGTTGCAGCTGTTTATCCCATAACACCATCTACTCCGATGGCTGAACTTGTAGATGATTTATCCTCCCATGGTAAAAAAAATATATTCGGTCAACCAGTTAAACTTGTTGAAATGCAATCCGAAGCTGGTGCTGCTGGAGCTGTCCACGGATCATTGGCTGCTGGTGCACTGACAACTACATACACTGCTTCACAAGGGCTACTTCTTATGATACCTAATATGTATAAGATTGCAGGTGAACTGCTGCCTGGAGTATTTCATGTAACTGCCCGTGCAATTGCAACTCATGCACTATCAATTTTTGGTGATCACCAGGATGTTATGGCAACAAGGCAAACTGGATTTGCGCTTTTAGCATCATCAAGTGTTCAAGAAGTTATGGATTTAGCAAATATTGCCCACCTTTCTGCAATTAGAGCTAGCATTCCTTTTTTACATTTTTTTGATGGTTTCAGAACATCTCATGAATATCAAAAAATTGAAGTAATTGACCATGAGGATGTGGCAAAATTAGTTGATTATAATGCAATCCAAAGATTTAGAGACAAATCTTTAAATCCAGAACATCCTTCAGTTAGAGGAACTGCTCAAAATCCCGATATTTATTTTCAGCAAAGAGAATCTTCAAATAAGTTCTTTGATGCTGTTCCAGATATTGTTGAAGGCTATATGAGAGAAATAGAAAAACTTACTGGAAGAGTATATCATCCATTTGATTACTATGGAGATCCAAATGCGGAATATATAATTGTTGCTATGGGATCAGTTTGTGATACTGTAGAAGAAACTGTAGATTATTTAAGACAAAATAATGAAAAAGTAGGACTTATAAAAGTACACTTATACAGACCATTTTCTTCTTCTTACTTCTTTAAATATTTACCTAAAACAGTTAAAAAAATTGCTGTTTTAGATAGAACAAAAGAACCTGGTTCTACAGGAGAACCTCTTTATTTAGATGTAGTAAATTTATTTTATAATAATGCAGATAAACCTGTAATTGTTGGTGGAAGATATGGATTGGGTTCAAAAGATACAACACCTTCTCAAATTTTAGCTGTATTTAAAAATCTTAAAAATCCTAATTCAAAAAATAGATTTACAATTGGGATAGTTGATGATGTTACAAATACATCTCTGGCTGAGGAAGAAATAATAGATACAACACCAGAAGGAACTATAAGATGCAAATTCTATGGTTTGGGATCAGATGGTACTGTAGGTGCAAATAAAACAGCAGTTAAGATCATAGGCGATAAAACAAATTTATATTGTCAGGCTTATTTCTCCTACGACAGTAAAAAATCAGGTGGAAGTACAGTTTCTCATTTGAGATTTGGCAATAAACCAATAAAATCACCTTATCTAGTTTATGAATCAGATTATACTGCTTGTCACAATAAATCCTTTATTTACAATATAAATGTATTAAAAGGATTGAAGAAAAATGGAGCATTCGTTTTAAACTGCCCTTGGAGTGAAAACGAATTAGATGAACATCTTCCAGCTTCAATGAGACGGTATATTGCTGAAAATAACATACAATTTTATATAGTAGACGCAGTTTCAATAGCACAAAAAGTTGGATTAGGTTCTAGAATAAATATGATAATGCAAGCTGTATTCTTTAAACTAGCTAATATAATTCCTGTAGATCAGGCAATCCAATACTTAAAAGACTCTGTAGAATACGCCTATGGTAAAAAAGGCGAAAATATAGTTAATGCAAACAAAGCAGCAATAGATGCAGGAGCAAATGCTGCCCATAAAGTTACTGTACCAGAATCCTGGAAAAATGCTAAAGATCCAGATATGCCAAAAAAAGAATTTCCTGATTTTGTAAATAAAATTGAAAAACCTATGGCAAGACATGAAGGAGATGAACTTCCAGTCAGCGCTTTTAATGGAATGGAAGATGGTTCTTACCCACTTGGTGTAACAGCCTACGAAAAGCGTGGGATTGCAGTTTTCATACCTGAATGGCAAATTGACAAATGTATTCAATGCAATCAATGTTCCTATGTTTGCCCTCACAGTGTAATAAGAGCCTGCTTACTAGATGATAGAGAAAAAGAAAATGCTCCTGAAAATTTTCTAACAAAAAAACCTGCTGGTAAAGACCTTGAAAACTTACATTATCGTATTCAAATAAGTCCACTCGATTGTACCGGATGTGGAAATTGTGCAGATATATGTCCTGCTCCAGGAAAAGCTTTGATAATGAAACCTGCACAAGAAGAAATAGAAGAACAATCTGATAATTTTGAATATGCCATGAAAATTACTCCTAAAGAAGGATTAATGGATTTGCATACAGTAAAAGGAAGTCAATTTGCAAGGCCACTCCTGGAATTTAACGGTGCCTGTCCTGGCTGTGGAGAAACTCCTTATATTAAACTTTTAACTCAACTTTATGGAGATAGAATGATGATAGCAAATGCAACAGGCTGTTCATCAATCTGGGGAGCAAGTGCACCTGCAATAGCCTACACTACAAATAATTTTGGGAAAGGTCCTTCCTGGGGTAATTCATTATTTGAAGATAACGCAGAATACGGATATGGTATGTTCCTTGGTGTAAAACAAATGAGAGAACGATTAGCTGATTTGATGGAAACAGCCATGGCAATGGACATTAATTCTGAACTGAAAGAAGCCTTTAAAGAATGGCTTGCCGGATTCAATGATGCAGATACTTCAAAAAGAGCTTCTGCAAAAATTTTAAGAATCATGAACAATGAGAACTTTAAAAATAATATTGTTTTGAATGAGATATTTATGAAAAAAGATTATTTAATCAAAAAATCTCATTGGCTAATTGGCGGTGATGGATGGGCCTACGACATTGGATTTGGCGGTGTAGATCAAGTACTTGCCTTAGGCGATGATGTAAATATATTTGTTATGGACACAGAAGTCTACTCAAATACTGGTGGTCAATCATCAAAATCAACTCCTACAGGAGCAGTTGCGAAGCTCGCTGCCAGCGGTAAAAAAATAAGGAAAAAGGATCTTGGTTTGATGGCCATGACTTATGGATATGTATATGTAACTCAAATAGCCATGGGGGCAAACATGAACCATACCATTAAAGCAATTACAGAAGCAGAAGCTTATAAAGGTCCTTCTCTAATCATAGCCTATGCACCTTGTATAAACCATGGTATCAAAACTGGAATGGGTACTAGTATGGCAGAAGAGAAAAAGGCTGTTGAATCCGGTTACTGGCACTTATATAGGTATAATCCTCTATTAAAACAGGAAGGTAAAAATCCTTTTATATTAGACTCCAAAGAGCCTACAAAATCATATATAGACTTTATTAATGGAGAACTCCGTTATTCTTCATTAAAAACTATCTTCCCTGATGCAGTTGAAAAAGCATTTAAAGAATCTGAAAACAATGCTCATGAAAGATATGATATTTACAAGAAATTATCATCAATAAAATATTGATTACAATCAATTAATCTTACTTAGTGGGAGTTTGTTTCTCCCACTAAGTTTAGATGAATTATCTAGGGGCGTATCTACTGTTATCTTCCGCTTTGATAGAAGTGGAAGTGTTACAGTAGGTAGCCATCAGATAAAAGACCTAACCAATCAGTTAGGTCTTTTATAATAGGAATTATTTTTCATTAGAATCTACATATTCTTTAGCATTCTTAACATCAAATTCACTTGGCACTGATACTTTTGAAACTGGTTTTTCCTTATGGATATTTGCCCATGCTGCAGTATCGTGTTTTTCAATTGGCAGTTCCATGGAACCATCTTTAGTTCTATCTCCTTCCACAATAATTCCTCCTCTCATACATATTATCTTCAATTTTAAAAAATGTATGAAAAAATATAATATTTAATGCTACTATAAAAAATTCTTGGATTACAAGTGATTTTATTATAGTCACTTTACCTCACTTGTCATTTATAAGTATGTCCATCATCTTATCCGTATTATTTAAAAAACTCTTCATCACTTGATAGTGTTCTGTTTCTTCATATCTAACTTTTTTAATAGAATCCTTTATCTCATATATAACTGCGTCAGGATATGCCATTATAATTGGAGAATGAGTTGCTATGATAAACTGTGAATCTTTTTCTATAAGTTCATGTATTTTTGAAATCATAGCCATCTGCCTGGATGGAGATAGTGCTGCTTCTGGTTCATCTAATATGTACAATCCCTTTCCACTAAACCTATTTATAAATACTGAAAAGAAAGACTCTCCATGAGACTGCTTATGTAATGAACGTCCACCATAATACGATAAGAGTCCTGGAGTTTGTTTTTCAAGATCATCAATATTTGTTGCAAGATTATAAAAACTTTCTGCCCTTAAAAAGAATCCATCCTTCGGAGCTCTAATACCCTTAATCAATCTAATGTAATTATATAATTTGGAATGAGTATCACAGGTTGCAAAATTAAAATTTTTAGTTCCCCCTTCAGCATTAAATCCAGATAAAACAGCAATTGCCTCAAGAATTGTAGATTTACCAGTTCCATTTTCTCCTACAATAAATGTAACCTTAGGATGGAACTTTAAACTGGATAAATTTTTTATAACTGGTAAACAAAATGGGTATGTTAAAAAAGATTTTATCTTATCTCTCCTAAGCTCTATACTTCTTAAATACTGATTAACATCCGTTCTTTCCATAACTTCTTCACAACCACCCTAATATGTAATATTAATTCCTAGTACTTTCACTTTCTCACTGATCTTATTTGCTACATTTTTTAACTCATTTTCAATATACTTTATACCTTTAAACCTCATGCGGCTAATAGGTCCTGAAACACTTATCCCTGCTGCAATCTTTCCTTTACTATTATATATTGGTGCAGAAATACATCCTAAACCATATTCATACTCTTCTATATCGTAAGAAATTTGCTCTGCTATTATCTTTTTTCTTTCTAACAAAAAATCCTCATAATTTGATATAGTGTTTACTGTTCTTTTTTGATTATGCCTTTTAAAATAAGCTTTAATCATTTCGTCATCCTGATAACTAAGAAATATTTTTCCCATAGATGAACAATGCAGAGGAGATACGGGTATTAATCTTGAAACAAGTACTGAACTTTCTCCATTTACACTGGAAATTGTCACTACATTATCCTCATCTAATATTCCCAAATTTGTAGATTCTCCAGTTTTTGCAGAAAGATCAACCATAAAAGGTTTTGCAATCAAATTTAAGTCAACTTTGGATTTCACTTTTTCACTATACTGAATAAAGATTAACCCTAAACCATATTTCCCATTTTTATCTTTTTCTATAATAGAATTTTGAAAAAGGGTATTTAAAATTCTATATACTGTTGCTTTAGGTAAGTCAAGATTAGAAGATATTTCGGAAACACCAATAGGAACCTCTGATTTATATATTTCATTTATAATTTGAATCGCTCTATCAACCATAGAAATACTATCATAATTTTGTGAATTATTAGTCAAAAGGGACTCCCTCCTCTATTACACTATGTTAATATAATAATATTATCTATAAATTACGTCAATTTATTATTGAATATTTATAAACATTGTTGAATATTTATTGAAAATATTTTGATACATGCTATAATAGTTTTTGAAACACCGTTTCAGAATCAATTTTCATTATAAGGAGATAATTTAGCATGAAAAATAAATTTTTATCTAAAAGATATTGGAATAGTATATCCACTCCAATGGGTGAAAGTAATGATCTTTTAAAAAAATTTGATGATATTATTGATTTCAGTCTCGGAGATCCTGATATTACAACTAGTGAAATTATAATAAAAAAAGCATTTGAAGATGCCATGAATGGCCATACACACTATACAGACTCTTTAGGTGATCCAGAACTTCGTAAAGAAATACGCAAATTTTACTTAAATAAATATGATTATAACGTTAAAAGTGATGAATGCATGATCACTACAAGTGGATGTCATGCAATGTGGTTGACTCTAGAAGCCATTCTCGATGATGGAGATGAAGTCATAATACATGATCCTTATTTTACTCCATATCCACAGCAAATAAAACTAGCTAGAGGTATTCCTGTACATCTTGAAACCTTTGAAGAAGAAGGATTTCAAGTAAATCCTAAAAGATTAGAAAACTTAATTACTAATAGAACAAAAGCGATAATAATAAATACACCAAACAACCCTTCAGGAACATGTTTTAAAAAGGAAACACTTAAAGAAATTGCAGAAATTGCTATTAAATATGATTTAATCGTAATTGCGGATGATATTTATACACTATTTAGCTACGAAGAACCATTTATTCCAATTACTACTCTTGAAAAAATGCGTGAGCGTACAATTACAATTGGCAGTTTCTCCAAAAACTATGCCATGACAGGATGGAGAATAGGCTACCTTATTGCACCTTCATTTATCATTCAAACTGCTAAAGATATAAATGAAAATAATGTGTTTGCCTCACCTTCAATATCCCAGCGTGCTGCGATTCATGCACTTAAAAATAGAGATAAAATACAACCGCAGATTGCTTGCGAATATAAAAAGAGGATTTTTTACGCCTATGATAGAATTTGTTCAATTCCAAATATGTCAGTTTTAAAGCCACGGGGTAGTATTTACCTTTTTGTCAATATAAAAGCTACAGGACTTAGTTCAAAAGAAGTAGCAGATAAAATGCTAAATGAGGCTCATGTTCTTGTACTTCCTGGTAATGCTTTCGGTAAATGTGGTGAAGGATACATACGACTTGCCATGACAGTAAATACCAAAAAAATGAATGAAGCATTTAATCGTATAGAAAAAATGAACATTTTTAATAAATGCATGGTATCTGCCTTGTAACAGAGGGCTTCTTTGAAGCCCTACAATATACTACTTTGTAATTTGTAATATTTACTTCCAGCGTATATCTGCTTTTCTCCTTGGTACAGTTCTTAGATATTTCACATTAGGATATCCAACTATCATGAAAGTTACAACCTTTCTCCCTTTCTTAACTCCAAGAAACTTACTTATTTTTTCATCCATTTGGGCAGCCACAGCAGAAAAACCACTAAACAACGTTCCAAGTCCTAAAGAATTAATCATAAGTTCCATATTTGAAGATGCTAAAGCTCCATTTACTTCCTGTCTTGCCGTAACAACTATTACTACTGGAGCATTAAAAAATAATCTATCGTTTTTAGGGTTTTCTTTATATTCCTTATACATATCAATCCATATTTTAGCATATCTTTGATAAAGTATATTTTTTTCATTTGTATCTTTAAGTATTTTTTCTCCAACTTGATTTAAACTTTCAATTATTAATTTTCTTAAATCCTGTATTCCATCTCTTACAACTATATAAGATACATCCTGCATATTGCTTGCTGTTTGGGTAAATCTTCCGGCTTCTATAATTTTAAGAATTTTTTCATCTTCTATTTTTTTATCCTTAAACTGTCTTATAGTTCTTCTGAACTTGATAAAATTTAATAAAGTATCAGCATCTACGGAAAAATCTTCTTTATTGTATTCTTTTATATCTTCCATGTTATATTCGTCTGTTGATACTGCACTTTTAGGACACACCGCAATACAGTGCCCGCACTTTATGCAAGTAATATTATTTATTTTAGCTTTACCATCTATTATCTCTATGTCTCTTGCAAAACAATCTTTAACACATTGTCCGCATCCTATACACTTTTCACTATTTACATTCATCATAAAGTCTCTACTCCTTTTTCAATGTAATTTTATCCGATGACTATCTACTCTTAATATTCGCCTTTCTCTAAGTGAAAGTATTAAGAGTAGTTACATCCCTGGATAACGATCTCTAAGCATTATGTGGAATCAAAACTCCATCTGATGCCAAGAATTCTGTTTATACTTTCTTTATTCATATTTTAAAGCAGGGTTGCTTTAAAACATAATATACCATTACTAAAACCTTTAATGAGATTTCCCTCATATTTTATATAAACCGGATTACCACTATAAACAGGATGAACATACTTTACTTCTATTTCATTGGTTTGAGATGTATCACAAAGTTCTTTCAGTATAAATAATCCTTGTACAACAGGATTTTCCGTGAGATGAATAGAATTTGTATCTCCTGTAAGATGACTAAAATCTGCAATTTCTTTTTTTGAAAAATTACGCCATAAAGTACCCACATCTTTGATAGATTCTAATTGAGTAGCTTCTTTAACTGTAGCATTCATCATTAAATAAACTGTTAATGTTTCTACAACTTCATTATTAACATATCCACTACAGTTGATTACAGAAAGTCGTCTATTGCTTTTTATAATCTCATTTTTATAAGTTTCTTTATCTGATTTTGATTGAAATCGTTGATATTTTACCTTGGCAATAAATGCACCATCATAAAAAAAATCATCCTTTGTAGCAAATGCTCTAAATAAATCTATCATTTTATTCCCACCTTATAAATACTTTATACAATATATCTAAGCTATTTTTCATCCGATGGCTAGCTACCAGCCGTAATACCCTTCTTATAAAGTGGGGAATAACGGCTGCTACGACCCTGGATAAAGATTTCCCCTAAAGGATAACGTCTTCTAAGTGCTAAAGCACTAAGAATCCTGTTAATAAGTTTCAGATGGAGAAAAAACTCTACCTGAAACCAAGAACTCTGTTTATATTTTCTATTTGTGACTTATATTTAAGATATAGCACTAGTTTTACTTAGTGTATTCTGTAAGTAATCTTTTAAATCCATCATAATTGTATTTAAACGCAAATCTCACTACATTTCTTCGTTCATCCCCATTCATATCACCTTCCAGGGAATCCAGCAGCATATTAAGCATATTGTAAAACACCATTCTTATTACTTTATAATTTTGAGTTGTCCTACAGTTATCTGCAAAATTATATTTTTGCAGATAACTACATTCCCGCTGTATTATATTTTCTAATATCTCTTCTTTCAAATTTTCATATTTTGTACCTTTGCTGCACCTCAACAATATTAACAATCTTTTACGATTTGCTATTAAATCCTCTACCTGTTTATGATTTGGAACATACCTTTCTAAATCTTGTTCATTATTAAAAAAGGCTTTTGTTAATATTGGAAATATATTAGAATTATAATTTCTAAAAGCATCTACAAAAGATTGTGGTAAAACAGTATAAAATAAATTTTCTTTGTTTTTAAAATAAATATAAATATTTCCTACTGATATATTTGCTTTTTCAGAAATATCCTTCATTTTTGTGTTAAGATACCCTTTTTCTAAAAATATATCTATCGCCGAACTTTCAATTGCCTGCCTAATTTTGTCTTTTTTTATTTGAGCCATTTTATCCCCGCCAATATAAAACTGAATATGTAATTCATTTTATAATATGATAGTTTATTTGTCAATAAAGTCTGGATGGTATTATAAATATTTAAACTGGATGTTTTTGAAATACACTCAAGTTGATATAATAAGCTTAAGAACAACTTTAGCTAAGTGAGTGATTATATGGAAATTATAAAAGGTATAAAGTTATTGCAACTTAGTATATCTGAAATAATTTAAAGGAGATGTTTAAATTGAAAAAAATTGGTTTAATAGGCGGTATGAGTTTTGAATCCACTTTGGAATATTACAAAATTATAAATGAAACTGTTAAAAAAACTTTAGGAGGACTTCATTCAGCTGAATGTATATTATATTCGGTAGACTTTAATGAAATAGAAATTCTTCAACATGAAAATATGTGGGAGGAATTATCAAATATAATGGTTAATGCTGCTCAAAGTCTTAAAAAAGGTGGCGCTGATTTTATCATAATATGTACTAATACAATGCATAAACTAGCTCCTGATATAGAAAGTAAAGTTGGAATCAAGGTTTTACATATAGCAGAAGCTGCAGGTAAAAAAATAATTGAAAAAGATATAAAAACTGTAGGACTCCTTGGAACAAAATTTACTATGGAAGAGGATTTTTATAAAAAAGTGCTGAAAGATAAATTCAATATAAACGTAAGTATTCCAGATGAAAATGATAGAGAAGTTATTCACCAAATCATATACAATGAATTATGCAAAGGTATAATAAAGGATCCATCAAGAGAAAAATATAAAAAAATAATAAACAAGTTATCTTTAAATGGTGCTGAGGGAATAGTTCTTGGCTGCACTGAAATACCTCTTTTGATAAAACAAAAGGATGTAAACATTCCAATATTTGATACAACAGCAATTCATGCTGTTTCTGCTGTTGAATTTGCCTTAGATTAAATGACATAGACAAAATCTATTATTTACAGACTCAACTTTCTCAGTTTAAGAACTTTGTGAAGCAAAGTTTTTGAAAATAACAAAGTTCAAATAACAAAGAACAGATAAAGATGATTTCCATCGTACCTCAGGAAATCTATAATTTTAATATTTCCTGACGTTAGGAAGAAAATTATCCTTATTTGATATTTGAACTTTGAACCTTGTTCTTTAAAATATTGCTCAGCAATATTTTTACATTAAGTCAAAATTTTATATATGCAAAAATTAAGTAATAGATTTTAAGATATCCATGACAACAATATCAAAATTTTCTCAGACAATGGTAATATAACTATATCAGGCAACTAATTTGTTTTAACTACAGCATTTCCACATGGTGCTGCAGACTTTCCACGCATAAATGATAATACTATTGCTGATATAACACATATTGCTGCTACAATACATGTAACCTTAGTTGAAAACCTAAATTCTGCTTGCCACAGCAATGTACTTTTCAACCCCTTTGATATAAATGTAGGTGCTGACTTGTTCATGCTAAAAGCAATAAGCGCTGCAGAAATTGCCTCCCCTGACATCATTCCAAAAGTTCTCATTGTACCAAGAGCTGCTGAGGCAACTCCCCTTCTATCTGCAGTTACACTTCCCATTACTGCACTGGTATTTGGAGTTTGAAAAAATCCTCCTCCTAACCCATATATAAAGAAAACTACAGCTAACATCCAAATTGGTGTTGAAGCATTAAATCCTCCAACGAATAAAGTAGCTAATGCCATTACTGCAAGTCCAATACATCCTATATAGCGGCTATCAAAATTATCTGAGATTGTACCACTTAACGGAGCTGCTATAATCATAGCTATTGACATAGGCAACATCATTACTCCAGACATAAAAGGAGTAAGCATTCTCATCTTTTGCAAATAATAAGGCGCTAGAAAAACTAAAATAAATTCTCCCATGTAAAAAAACATAGCTGCAAAAGTACTTCCTGTAAAAACTCTATTTTTAAAAAGCTCCATATTAAGTATTGGATGCTTAGATTTCTTTTCAAATGCAATAAACAATAAAAGTACAAAAATACCTCCTAAAAAAGAAACAATGCTTCCAATATTAAAATAAGATTTACTTAAAAGGTTTAATGGAAGTAATATTAAGAAGATCGCGGCAATAATTAATGTACTTCCTGCAAAATCAAACTGAACTTCATTTCTTCTTTTATCATCTTTTTTAATAACTTTAATAGCTAATATAGAGACAACTATACCAATTGGAACATTTATAAAAAATATACTGCTCCAACCTGCCCTAGAAGCCAAAAGTCCTCCTAATGCTGGACCTGTACAAACAGCCACGGCTACAGAAATGGCTATCATTCCTAAGGATTTCCCCCTATTTTTAGGTTCTACTGCATCAATTATAATTGGACTGCCGCTGGAAGAAATCATAGAAGCTCCAGTTGCTTGAGTGATTCTAAAAATAATCAACATGACAATAGACGTTGATAGTGCACAAAAAAGGGAACTTATTGTAAATAACATTAAACCAGCTACATAAATTTTCTTATGTCCAAACATATCGGAAAGCCTTCCAAATGTAAGCTGTGTTGCACCAAGCACCATTAAATAACCTACTATTATCCATTCTATAGACGACATACCGGCATGAAAATACGACTGCATTATTGGCAGAGCGGTATTTACAACATTTATATCAAAACTAGATATAAATGTACCAAGCATAATTATAATTACTGTACTTACTCCTGTTTTACTTTTCACTGAATTCATATTTACAGCCTCCAAATCAGAATGTGAATGTTTATTCTTGTTTATGTTGATTATATTACGCCAAGTTTATCCATAAGTCAATATATAAATAAGAACTTTTATTCATATTTTTTATTGACAACATATTATTATTTTTTTAAAATGTTGATATAAGGGATGTGATAACATGATAAATGAACGTAAAATAAGAGAACCCCAGCAAAAAAGAAGTATAGAAAAAAAGGATAAAATACTTAAAGCCGGCTATAAACTGATTTGTAAAAATGGGTATTACAAGACAACAACCTCAGAAATAGCAACTGAGGCTGGTGTTTCAATAGGATGTCTTTATTCTTACTTTAAAGATAAACATACAATTTTTTTAGACATTCTTAAAAAATATCAGGCACAATTTGATAAACTTCGAGATGAATTTATGAATAAAATGCTGCTTTTTAAATCACCAGAAGAATGTTTTCGTGAATTCATGTTAATACTTATAGATATTCATGATAAATCTGTGGATTTTCAAAGAGAAGTAAGAACACTTTACTACTATGATCCAGAGGTTGCAGCACTTTCAGATGATCAAAGACAAAAAATACAAGATGCTGCACTTTATTCTATAAAACTATATAAAGAATACATTGATATAGACGATTATGAAGCTGCCGCCATAGTTACATCACTTATTATAAATTCTGTAGTAGACGATGTTTCTCTTTATAAAAGCTCAATTGACAGGAATCGTATTTTAGATGAAACTGTTAAAGCTTTATGTAGATATTTAAAAATGAAGCCAATAAATCACTTAAATAAGTACTAATACCTGCCATTATAGCTAAAATGGCAGGTATATATACTCTTATTTGAAGATTTTATCCTCTACCACAACACTTTTTATACTTCTTTCCACTTCCACAAGGACAAGGATCATTTCTTCCTATCTTTTTTTTGTTAACTGCAGTAGGCTGACTAAGTTCCATAGGGGTATATCCTTTTATAGTCCACTGTCTTATATTATTAGCAAATTTAATAACTTCACTTCCAATAAAATTTGATTCATCAACATTCGAAAGCTGAAAGTTACTTAAGAAATCTGAAATAGCATCAGAAATTTTTTCATCATTTTTAATATCTGCCTCTAAGGAAAATATTAAATCTTCTGCTACATTAACATCTATATCAAAATTATCTATTAAAAAGCTATGAAATTTCTTATATGCTTTTGTTTTATCCTGAAAATCTGCTCTTGCTGCTGCCAACAATTCTTCTTTTTTGAAAGGATAAAAATCCAAATCAATTCTTTTATGCTGCTTTAAAAATATATCATCCACATTATCAACTAAAACATCATTACCTATATTCCCATCATACTCAAATTCATTATAATAAGCTGCTCCATTTTCTAATACAATTTTAAGATCCATACTTGATAAATCAAAATCAATATATTTTTTTATTAATTGCTTAAAATCATCAATATGAATAACACCATAATAATTACACATTCCCCAAAATAGTTTTATAACTTGTCCGTTATTTTTCATTCTATCTCTCAAACTTTTGTTATCTTTATTTAAAACTATTTTTTGCAATTCTTCTGGCATAATAATGACATCTTCTTCATTTAGTATTCCTGTAAAAAGAAATGCCATATCCCTAAAATAACCAATATCATTTATTTGTATATCTGTATATCGAACTTTACAAAATTTTTTTCTTGCAAGGTCAATTAAGAATTCAAATCTTTCAACATCTATATTTTCTATAAGAAAATATGACTTTTCCTCGTATAATTCTAATATTCTATTTTTTAGTTCCTCTTTCTTTAGACTTGAAATTTTATTTATATAGAGATTTCTGGCTATATTCAGCAATTCAACTTTTGTTAGTCTATTTAAATGATATTCCAGTGAAAAGTCTTCTTCAATAGGCTTCCAACTTTTAAGTTCTTTCTTTAATTCAGTTTTCATTATCTTGTCTTCATCTTCATAAGAAAAATCCTCAAATTCATCCTCCTTTCTTACGCATGCAATTTTGTTTGCGGCATTTACTTTTAAATATGTATTATCTTTAGTTTCCTCCAATATATAAAACACCTCTTAAAAATTATAAATTAAATTTACTACACCATAATATGTCTTTACCTGAAAATTTTATATCATTTATAGAAATAATGCAACATTCTCTTTTATTCCTCTCATTCCCAAAACATTTATTGAATTAATTTTTATTTACTAAAAATTAATTTAACAGCTATTAACATCATTAAAATACCAAATAATTTTCTCATAATACCTACTGGTATTACATGAGACATTTTAGCTCCTAAAACTGAGCCTATAACTAAAAATATGCATATTAATATTCCTGCTAAAATATTGACATTTCCATTTTTATAGTAATCCATAAATGCAAGTATGCCTACCGGAGGTAATAAAATTGCAAGAGATGTGCCTTGGGCTTTTAACTGGGTAAATCCACATAGATAAATTAATGCAGGTACTATTATAATTCCTCCACCTATACCAAATAATCCGCTCAAAATACCTGCGATACATCCAATAACAATAAATAAAACAATATTACTCACTTATTTAACCTCCTTGTCTCGTTATATAAATTACAGAGCACATCTATTGCAATTGATAAATAATTTTATATAAACAAATTAACGTTAGAATCTTCTGCTTCTCCTAAATAGTATCCTACACCACCTACTTTAACTCCATCTATTAGCTCTTCTTGTTTAAGTCCCATTACATCCATACTCATCTGACATGCAACTATTTCTATTCCACTATCAATAGCTGCTTTAATTAGCTCATCTAGTGAAGAAACATTTTTATTTCTCATTACCATTTTCATCATTTTTGTACCCATTCCAAGCATATTCATTTTGGAAAGCTTTAATCTTTTAGCTCCTCTTGGCATCATAAATCCAAACATCTTATCCATAAATCCCTTTGAGACACTAACTTTTTCATGCTTTCTTAAAATATTAAGTCCCCAAAATGTAAAAAACATTGTAACTTTTTTACCCATAGCCGCTGCTCCGTTAGCTATTATAAAGGATGCTAAAGCTTTATCCAAATCTCCACTAAACACAACTAATGTTTTATTGTCTTTCTGTGCAATGGTACCATTATTAACTGAATTACTGTTTGAAACTGCTTGTTTTTTATTGCCTTTTTTTATAAAAGCTATTATATTACCTTTATCCTTTTTCCTGTCAAGGAGTTCATTATTAGTTTTTTCACACCAAGATTTTATATCCTCATAAAATCCCTGATCTGATGCCGTTACCTTTAATACTTCTCCTTCTTTCATATCCTGTATATTACTATTAACACGCATTAAAGGTCCTGGGCAGCATATTCCACAAGCATCAAGGTTTTTGTCAAAGTCTCCTTTTTTATATGCTTCATCAGCTTCTTTATATTCATTTAAATTGCTCTCTAAACTTACATTAGATTTTTTCCCTCTTAAATCCATAGAACCTCCTTCACCACTATTATTCATTACAACATCTCTTGGTTTAAACTTACCCATAGTATAGGTTTTATATCCACCTGTTAGATTTTTGACTTTAAATCCATTTGACCTTAAAATTCTTGCAGCTATATACCCTCTAAGTCCTACCTGACAATAAATTAATATTTCTTTGCTTTTATCCAGTTCATTCATTCTAGCTCTTATATCTTCTGAAGGTATATTTATAGCTCCTTCTATGATTCCATTGCTGCATTCTAATTCAGTTCTTACATCAACAAGTTGTGTTTTATCCTTATCTCTATTATCTATGTCCTCTGTAAGTATTATTTCATCTTTGCCAGTTAAGACATTTTCCGCAATAAACCCAGCCATATTTACAGGATCTTTAGCTGAAGAATAAGGCGGTGCATATGCAAGTTCCAATTCTGTTAAATCATAAACCGTTCCACCAAGCCTCATAGTAATAGCTATATCATCAATTCTCTTATCTACCCCAGCATATCCAAAGGCTTGAGCTCCTAGTATCTTTCCTTCATCATTGAAAATAAGCTTTATTGTCATTGGTGCTGCACCTGGGTAGTAGCCAGCACTTGAATTAGGATGAAGATATATAGCCTTATATTGTATGTTCTTTGATTTTAATGTTCTCTCGTTGTTCCCTGTGCTTGAACCTGTCAATCCAAATACTTTAATAATTGCTGTTCCCATTGTTCCTTTATAAATTGAATTTAAACCACATATATTATCTGCTGCAATCCTTCCCTGCTTATTTGCTGGTCCAGCAAGTGCAATAGCAGTTTTACTTTCATTTACAAAATCAACTACTTCAATAGCATCTCCTACTGCATATACCCCTTCCACTTTAGTTTCCATTTTATTATTTACTATTATATGACCTTTAGGTCCAAACTCTATTCCTGAATCCTTTAAAAAGGCAGTATCCGGTTTTACTCCTATAGCAAGTATAATCATATCTGCATACAAAATTTTCCCACTGTTTAGAATTACATTTACTCCTGTTCCCTCTTCTTTAAATTCCTTAACCCCGTCATTTAATACAATTCCTACGCCGTTATCCTCTAATTCTTTCTCTGCAAAAGTTACCATTTCTGAATCAAAAGGTGCTAATATATGTGGTGCTGCTTCAACTAAAGCTGTATTTAAGCCTCTCTCTTTAAGATTCTCAGCCATTTCAACTCCTATATATCCTCCACCAATAACAATTGCATTTTTTATATTTTCTTTATCAACATAAGCTTTTATTCTGTCTGTATCAGGGATATTTCTTAGTGTAAATATCTTGTCACTTTGTATTCCAGGAATAGGAGGTTTAATAGGCGTTGCCCCAGGTGATAAAATTAAATAATCATAGTTTTCTTCATACTCACCCTTGTCTTTACTACTAACCTTTACTTTTTTACTTTTAGTATCTACTGTTATTACTTCACTATTTACTCTAACGTCAATATTAAAACTTGCCTTCATGGCCTCAGGAGTTTGCACTAATAACTTTTCTCTTTCTTTTATAGTTTCCCCAATATAATAAGGTAATCCACAATTTGCAAAAGATATATATTCACCTTTTTCAAATAATATTATTTCTGCATTTTCATCAAGTCTTCTAAGTCTAGCAGCAGCTGATGCTCCTCCAGCTACCCCTCCAACTATCACTATTTTTTTCATATATATTTCCTCCAATCATTATATTCTCCGTTATCTAAAAGGCTTTTAACTATACAAGCAAATGTGCTAATAATTTAAGTATCTCAGCAGTGCATTATATTTATTAAAATTCTTATCTATAATTTTTCCCTTCTCTTCAAATATCATGTATGATATTGTATTTATATATTGAGATATAACGATATAATTATCAATAATTTTTACTAAAACAGATCTTTCTCATTATACTTTAAATTTTAATCCATAATGCTCAGTATTAATATTTACTTCCTCTAAAAATGTAAAATCTAAAGTTTCAACTAGATTTCTTACTTCTTCTTTCGATATCCTTTCATTTACAGATGGACCATCTTTCATATTCCTTTTATCCCAATCAATTATATAAATATATCCTTCATTTTTCAGTACTCTTTTGGCTTCAGTGAAAAATCTTACCTTATCCTCTATTTCATGAACAACATTACATACAAAAACATAATCAATAGAACTATCTTCTACCGGAAAAGAATATTCTTCACTCTTTCTAAATTCTATATTTGATATATCTCCTGCTTTTTCTCTTGCAATGTCAAGAATTTCTGTCATTATATCTACACCAATTACATTTCCATTAGTAATAATTTTTGATGCTGGTATAGTAAAATAACCTATACCGCAACCTATATCAATTAATGTACCTTTATCCCCTATTTTAAACTTTTTTAAAGTTTCTTCAGGAGGCATACTCTCTCTTCTTTTTGGATTATCCAATTTCTCTAATTTTTTAATATCAAATTTATGCATTTAATCAATCCTCACCTTTCACGGCTGTTTCTACTTTTAACATGAAGAAGAATTTGGACTACTTATAGTGAATCCTGGACTAAACCAATTATTTGAATAATCAATAACTGATCCATTTACATATGTTTCAAGATCCAAATTATATACAATACTCATCCCTTCTATTTTAACAAGTATATCGTCATTATTTTTCAACTCATCCAGAGCTAATTGCAATTTGGGGCCACCTCAGCCATATCCTCCAAAGCTAATCCTTAACATTGCATTTACCATACTTTCATCTTTTTGCTTAATTTTATTAAACTTTTCAACTGCCCGCTTAGTAACCTTAACCATAGTAAATTCACCTTCCTTTAATATTTTTATCTTAACTTATATTTACATATAACAAATTATTTTTTAAGTTAAATTTATATTGCTATATTTAAATATAGCAATATAATAGTTAAAAAAAATTTTCCCTATTATTTATTTAAAATATGATTTAAGCCTTCAAAAGTATGTTCTATAATTTCTGCACACCTATACCATTCCTCTTTAAATCTTTACATGTTTCTGTGCCATATTTTTGTTTTACATCTTGTATTAATTCGTTTGTAAGCCCTCTCGCTTCATTTTTCTCTGTACTGTTCTCTCTTCCCTTTATAAAACCTATGATTACAGCTGCAGCTCCAACAGCTCCACATGTACTTCCAACAGTAAACCCTGCACCCATACCACTGCCAAGGCTTATTGGAATGCTAGTACCATTTTTTTCATTATACGCCTTGATTATAGCTTCTCCACAGGTATATCCTTGCTTATGATATTCTGATGCCTTTGTCATAATGTTACCTCCTAATAAATATATAATAGCTTTCTTATATACTTATATTAAGATGCTATTTTATTTTTGTCAATATCCAAATTACATTTAGCATAAATTTTATCCGATCGCTACCATTGCTAACACCTCCATCGCACACAGCGAAAGCGACTATCACCAAATTAAAGATTTGGGATATCTGCTTTTCTATCAAAGTGAGGGGGTAAGCACTGCTACGCGCCTGGATAAGTTCTTCCCCTAAAGGATAACGTATTCTAAGTGCTAAAGACACTAAGAATACTGTTAATAAGGTTCAGCTAGAGAAAGTAATCCTTATAAGCAAACTCCATCTGAACCTAAGAATCACTTGATTTACAATAGTTTTCCTTCAATACTTGAATTATATTAACTATCCTTTCGTCTTTAATAAAATAAGTTATTGTCAATCCACTTTTATTTGAATCTAATATTCTGTTAGCTTTAAGTATTGATAAATGTTGTGACAAAGCTGGTTGAGTTAAATAACTCATCCTTTCATGAAGCTCACTTACTGTCATAGGTTTTTCTATTAAATAGCACACTATTACCAATCTATTTTCATTAGATAATACTCTTAGTAGTTTTGATATTATTTTAGCTTTTTCTATTTCTCTCATTTATACCCTCCCATATTTTTGTGTATAACTATTTCAACTTTCACACATATAAAATTTTGACTTAATATAAAAACTCTGCGAAGCAACTTTTCAGAGGACAATTGACAGAGGACATAGGACAATAAAGGTGAGTTTTCCTACTTACGTCAGAAAGCTAATTTATTTTTAAGCTTGTTTTGCTAAAGCAAAACATCGCTTAAGTAAGTATCCAAAATCTACGATTTTTAGATAATTACTTACTAAAAGAGTACCTATGAAAAACAAAAGAACATAAGTTTCTTTTAATATTGAAGATTTTTCGCAGCACAGCGGAGAAAAATACTCCTTCACTGTCCACTGTCAATTGTCCTCTGTCCTCTCAAAAAAAGTTGAGTAACTATATAAGCACATTACTATATAGTTATATTATTGTTTTACTTAAATTTTGTCAATATGTTCATAACATAATACAGATCTATTTCTTTGTTTTTACAAAGCTTATCTTATTACAAAATTAAATAAGTAACCAGTAAATACTATTCCAAGTGCTACTACCCCAAAGAATACTGCTAATAATTTAGGCTTTAAAACCCTTCTTAAAAGAATTGCCTCTGGCAAACTAAGTGCTGTAACTGCCATCATAAATGCTAGTGATGTTCCCATTGCAACTCCAGCTCTTGTAAGTTCACTAACTAATGGAATTACTCCAGCAGCATTTGAATACAACGGAACTCCAATTACAACAGCTACAAATACTGCAAATGGATTACTCTTTCCTGCATATTTTGCCAGTGTTCCTGCTGGAATCCATCCATGTATAAAGCCGCCTATAGCAATACCGATTATTACGTATAACCATATTTTCTTTATCAAATCTCTTGTAAAATTCCAGGAATCAATTAATCTTTCCTTTGTAGTTGGATCTGGCAATTCCAAATCAGAATTCATTTGCATTTCATAAACATATCCTTCCACTCTAACCGAATCAACCTCAAAGGCTAATTGACTATGCGTTGCATAAATTGTCTTACTATCTTTATTAATAAGTAACCTAAGAAAATATAAACCGAGAGTCCAAACTCCCGGTTTATTGATTTTTCACTTTCAATTCTTTAATTATCAAGTCATCAACATATTCATCACAATTTTTACAATAATATCTCATCTCTATTTCTTTTCCACACTTCTCATGACATACTGTTCTTTTACAACTTTTTAAATATTTATTTGCCCATATAATAATCGAATTAAACACATGCTTAAAATCTCTTCCCTTTTCTGTCACCCTACTGTAACGCTCCCTCTAAGTAAAATTCATTGATAATAAAAAAAGATGTAAATTTAGAAATCTACATCTTTTTTTATCCGATGACTACCTGTTCTAATACTCACACTTTTCCAAGTGGGAGTAAAGAGCAGCTAAGTCCCTAGATAACGATTTCTAAGCATCAGGTGGAGTCAAAACTCCATCTGATGCCAAGAACTCTGTTTATTACTCAACCACTATAATATCTTTGCTGTATTTATTTAAAACTTCACAGCCATCTTCCGTAACAAGTACTAAATCCTCTATTCTAACTCCTATCTCACCTGGTATGTAGATACCCGGTTCAATTGAAAATATCATACCAGGTTGTACCTTATCGCTATTTGCAGAAGAAACATCACCTAAATCATGACATTCTATTCCTATAGAGTGCCCCGTTCTATGTGTAAAGTACTTACCATAACCTTTCCCATCTATATAATTTCTTGCAGCTTTATCTATATCGCAAAATCTTACCCCAGGTTTAACTGCTTCAATTCCCCTTTTATTAGCTTCTAAAACTATATTATATACATTCTTACTATTTTCAGGAACATATTTATAAAATACAGTTCTCGTCATGTCAGAACAATAGGAATCTTTAACACATCCAATGTCTATAGTTACAGCTTCTCCTTCTTTAAGTATAGAATTATCCGTCTCATGATGAGGGTCAGCTGCATTTATTCCATAAGCCACAATAGGATCAAAAGAAAAACCCTCTGCTCCTAAACTTTCATATACATTTTCTAAAGCTTTTCCCATCTTCTTTTCCGTATAACCTTCAGGAATCAGTTTTATTAACTTGTCTATAGCCTCATCATTAAGCCTGGATGCTTCTCTCATTAAACTTCTTTCATCATTATCTTTACACATTCTTATTCTATCAATTATTTCAGAACCATTTACAAAATTGCTGCTAGCTTTCAATTCCATTAATCTCAAAAGAAATCTGGCCGGCCAATTCTTGTCTATACCTATAGGTGAATTTTTGTCCGTATATTTTGAGATTATTTCCACAGCATCATCTGTATCCTTATACCAAATTTTCTCTACCCCTATATCTTCTTCTAAAGTAAATAACTCATTTATAAACAGCTTCTTATCCCCATTTATATTTAAATAAAGTACAAGTAATCTTTCCCCTGGATGTATCCACTTTCCAGTTAAATAAAATATGGATGCTGGATCTGATACAATAAGCTGCGGTACATTTTGAGATTTCATTTTTCCCAATACTTTGTTTAGTCTATTTACTTTCATGTCAATTTCATCCCCTATATTTTTAATTATAATTATATGTCCTATATAATTATAGATTTCTTTTATTCTAAAAACAACAAAAATACATCTATTTAACTATACTGTACTATATTTGAATTAACTATTATTTTAGCTATTTCATTATGAATCTCTTTTGACACATGTATTCCATCATCTAAGAAATGTTCTTTCATTTTCCCATTTTCAGCTAAAATAGTTCCTACATCTATAACTTCAATATTTTTCTTTTTGCCATATTCAACTAACAGTTCCCGCAATTTGCCTAAATAGTCATTAACCTCTTTATAATCCCTATCTTTAAACCATGTCTTTTCTACAATATCATCTTTAACCGGCAGTGGTGTTAAAATTATAGGAACAAATTTATTTTTTTCACATATCTCAACCATCATATCTATGTTTTTTAAAATATCATTAATACTTGTCTTTAAAAATACATCATTTGTTCCCCCCATAATTAGAACTTTCGATGGTTTAAACTCAACAACATCTTTTTCAAATCTTTCTTTCATTTCGCCTGTTGTATTACCTGGTATACCTTTATTAATAATGTTTTCCTTTATTTTCTTAGATAATACACTAACCCAACTCTCTGTTTTACGAACTCTAAAACCAAAAGTTATGCTGTCTCCAATACATACAATACTCATTTTATTTTCCCCTTCCTCTTACAACATTTTTGCTATTAAAAACATAGTTTTCATTCCAAGGGAAGTGAATTTTTCCTCATATTCTGTAACTACATTTTCAGCAAAATCACTACTGTGAAGATCATAAGTAAGATACTTTATCTCAAAATCATTTTCCTTGAAATATTCCTGAGATTCTTCAAAAAGTTCCCTGTCATCTGTTTTAAACCATATTTCACTACCTAGTTTTAAAAACTTTCTATACCTGTTTAAAAATACAGTATGGGTAAGTCTTCTTTTCTTTTGTCTTCTCTTAGGCCAGGGATTACAAAAATTTATATATATCCTGCTTATCTCGTCTTTATCGAAAACTTCCTCAATTTGAGCTATGTTCATAGGCATTATCCTGGCATTTGTAACCTCAGCTTCTTGAAGCTTTTTAAGTGCATATATTAAAACTTCATCTTTTAAATCAATACCTATATAATTTATATTAGTATTGTTTAACGCCTGAGTATACAAGAATTTTCCCCTTCCGCAGCCTAGCTCCAAATATATATCATTCTGATTTTTAAACTCTTCTTTCCATTTTCCCTTATACTTTTGTGGTTCTATTATAGTTAAAGAACTAGCCTCCATTTCAGGTCTAGCCCACCATTTTTTTCTGAGTCTCATATTCTAAATTCCTTTCCAAATTTTTAATCACAAAATAAATTATCTATTTAAATTACAAAACTGTCAATGCTATTATATAAATATTGTTTTCTATACATTATTAAAGTTTTTTCTACAATATACGATAATAATAAGTAAAATATTATACTATTCAGGTTGTGAAAATTATGGATTACTTTATAGAAGAACTAAAAAACAAAAAGATAATTAGCACTGATGATATAAAAACAATGCAAGAATACATTAATAAAAAATATTTTAAGATTCCATCCAGCGAAAAGGCAAAAATGCTTTCCAACACCATACACCATATTTTAGATACAAATCTAAAGGAACTACCAGAAAGTTATAGACAAACTGTAAAAATAAACACTTTAAAAAATACCTTTTCTAAAAATAGGGCCTCAATTTTCATGTATGATATATTTCTCTGCTGTATTAAAATCGAACCTTTAAAGAAAAATTTTACAAAAGAAATTACCCGCTGGATAAATGCAAATATAGAAAATTCAGTTGAAGAAAAAGATTTAAACAACTATTTAGGGATAACAAATCCAAAAATGAATCCTGTTACAGATGAAAACCTAAACAACAAAATAACTGAGCCTGTTAGCCCCAATAGAACTATTGAAACTACAGCTGCTCCAGCTATACCTTTCAAGTTAAAATTTAATAAAAAACTTTTAATATTTTCCTCAATTATATTTTTTGTTTTAATTTCTCAGGTATTAGGACAAGTTTTTTTTCAAAAAAGCCTATTTAAAATTCCTTTTTATATAGCCAGTACTTCTGAAAGTGGGAATAGCTATTTAAAAGATCTGGTTGACCAAGTAACTCTAAAAAATGCTAAAAAGAATTTTCCGAATGTATATCTTCCTGAATATTTAAAATATCAAACAATAGATGAAGATAAATTGAAATCCTACTTAAGCAGCCGCAATTCACTCCTAGGCAAAGATCCATATTTTTCTACTATAATGAGTACTGCAAGAGAGTTTAATTTAAATCCAATTTTATTATTTGCTATAACAGGACAAGAACAGGACTTCGTACCTGTAAATACTCCAAGTGCCTCTAAAATAGCTAACAACCCTTTTAACGTATATCACAGTTGGCAGGAATATAATACTGATATAAAAGATTCTTCAAGAATAGCTGCACGAACTATTATAAATCTATCGGAAAACATGCCAAAGGAAAACAACCCTTTTATGTGGATAGGCAAAGAATATGCAGAAGATTCAAATTGGGGAAATGGAGTCCAAGCCATATTTGAAGAAATAAACAATTACTTTGCACTTCACAGCAAAAAATAATAGGAAGATTGTAAATAAAAAACAATTTTACAATCTTCCTCTGTTTATCTGATGACTACTCGCTCTAATACTCCCACGCACACAGCGAAAGCGACTATCACCAAATCAAAGATTTGGGATATCTGCTTTTCTTCAAGTTGGAGTAAAGAACGACTATGTCCCTGGATAACGATTTCTCCTAAAGGATAACGCCTTCTAAGTGCTGAAGCACTAAGAATCCTGTTAATAAGCATCAGGTGGAGTTAAAACTCCATCTGATGCCAAGAACTCTGTTTATCTGATTATACTATTGGCAATGGCCATAAGTTTAGAGTATATGGCCATTGACGGAATACCTACTACATAGTTTGCAATTGGTGTAGCTACAAATATAAGAAGTATAATAAGCTGATACCTATATAAAGTATCTGATATATTATAGTAAAAGGAAGGAAACAAATCCCTTAGTATATGAAATCCATCTAATCCAGGTATAGGTATTAAATTGAACACAAATAACATACAATTTATATTTACTACATACAATACAATTTTAACTACTATATTTGAAACTAAATTATAATTACTAGATGAAAAGATAAATTTATATAAAAACACTGTCAAGAGTGCAGCTAAAAATGCTGTTATTAAATTAGCCAAAGGACCTGCCGCAGAAACTCTTAAATCATCTTTATTTCTATTTTTAAAGGCATTTGGATTGATCTCAACAGGCTTTGCCCATCCAAACCCTACAAGTAATATCATTATAAAACCTATAATATCTATATGTGCAAATGGATTTAAAGTAAGTCTTCCTTGAAATTTAGCTGTTTTATCTCCTAATCTATCTGCCACAAAGGCGTGAGCAAATTCATGGAATGTAAGCCCTATAAGTATTCCTGGTATAATAAGTATCTTATCCAATATCATTTCATTCAAATAATTTCATCCCCTCATTTTACTAATTTAACGTTACTTTTTGTAACTTTCCATCATTTATCGATGCAATTCCGCCTTCATATATTTGTACAAAATTTCCTTTATATACATACTGCTTTCCACTTGTAATTTCCGTAACAATTCCTTTTAAATTGTCATTTATATATATTTTGCCCGATGGCATGACAAACACGTCATCCTTATTCACAGATTGGCCCAAATTTATGTTTTGATAATTACTTCCGCTGTCATTTATAGTTCCACAGTAGATATTTGATATTTTATTGTCCTTTTCATCACCTATGTATATTTTATCATTTTCATCTACGCCTACCCAAACAGGATTTTCTACCCCATTTATCATAAGTGACCTATCATCACCTGTAACATATATCTTACCATATACTTTATCTTCATATATAAGTTTATCATCTAAAGATAATATTCCCATATTACCTACCATATAAGATCTTGTAGTTACTTTTTGCATTTCATTCATTATATCAATTCTATATATATTTGTCCTTTCCCCACTGCTTTCCATCTTAACGTATATAACATTGGTATAAGGAGATTCTTCTATATCATCAATTTTAGCTTTTTCATATGTCGAATCCAATGATTTTATGTTTTCTTTTATATCTTTACCAGCTTCATAATATGATAATTCAAATTTTGAACCGTCATCAGAACTTTCTTTTTCTGCTATAAGTATTCTATCCCTATCGTTTTGCCATTTATAAAAAGATACCTTGACTCCATCCTTAAATTCTATATTTTTTTCATTTCCATTCTTTGTATCCACCACTTTCAAAACATTTGATTCACAATATGCCAGATACCTACCATCAAAGGAAACACTAATATTATTAGCATCTTCTGGTACCTTTATAACAACATCTGCTTTTTTTGGCTCGCTCTTTACAATTTTTTTTGTTTTTATCTCTGTTTGAGAGGATAAAAAATAATTATTTATATAAAACAATCCTGCAAACTGTACTACAAGAGATATAATTATCCAAATAGTAATTTTCTTAAAAATTTTCATTCGTTACTCCCCTTTAATAATTATCTTATAACCTTCTATGGTTTTACGTAAATAGCTGATGGCACTGATCTCTCACCTAAGGGATCACAAGTGTTGTTTATTACATCTCCCTCATAGTACATAGTTGAAGAAGACCCTCCATCTAAATTTGTAGCATTTACTGCGCCATATTGAAGCATTATATTTTGAACATCCTTCAAGGAAGCACCAATACTTTTAGCTTGTCGTCCGTCTATAACTAGCAATAAAATAGCACCATCTGACCTTTGTCCTATCGCAGTTCTAGGAGCTATTCCCCAGCCACCATCACCGGATATCATTCCTTCTCCACCCACTACTAAGGCAGGCTCAAAAGATATGGCTTCTGTAACATTTCTCTCTTTCAGTTCATTTAAGCTGTGATGTCCTACTATAAGCTCTCCTTTATTTGTAAGTGCCATTACACTTTTTGATTTATCATCAGAATCAGTTATATCATTAGCAACAATCTGGCCATCACTCATAAGTATACCTGTAGGTTTCCCTCCTGTACCCGTCCACTTATTGTCACTATCACTAGAAGAACTGTCTGTAAAAGCTCCTCCATTTATAGCAGCTACAGCATTATGATCTTTTGCTATTTGACTTGTAAGTTCTCCAGCTACCCCTAATTTTTTACTATATCCTACTTTAACTCTAGTAGGATCGTGTATTATAAGCATATAACCTTTAAATTTTCTTCCATCACTTATTTCTTCTCTTTCTATACTACTATCATGCTTATTTTCAAATTTTAAAGGTGAATTATCTTTTTCTATATTTTTAGGTTTGTCTTCACTTAGTATTTTTTGTATTTCACTATCTGATAAAAATATTTTTGCTATGTACTGATGACTTAAAGTAGTCATGGCTGCGCCTACTACTGTTTTCTTTACATTTTCAAAAGGACCGTAAAATACTAAAAATGGAGCAGTCATTCCAGTAAATATAAACTCAAATAATATGAAATACAGTATGAGTTTCCAAACTGGCCGTTTCTTTTTGCCTTGAATTTTCCCCTTCTTCATACGTTGAAACCTTTCCTTTCTAAAAAAAATACATCCTTCAACATTGTACAATAAATGATAAAATTTTTAAATAGAAATAATTATGAACATACTAAAAACTTTATATAATATAAACAGATTTCTAAGCATCAGATGGAGTTTTAAACTCCATCTGATGCTTAGAAATCGTTATCCAGGGACATAGCATAGCCACTCTTTACCCCCACTTGGAGAAGTGGAAGTATTAGAGCGGGTAGTCATCGGATAAAGGACTAAATAAAAAAATCACTCTGGTGTTCAGTATACAATTCATTATCTAACACCAAAGTGCTCTTGTATAAAGTTTCAAATTATAAATAAGTTTTTCCAATTTTCGATCTATTTCAAAAATTATATTTCCTATTTACAGTCTCTTTGAGGCTTCATATGCAAGAGGAGACCTCTCACATTCATCATGTTTCAAAGTTATTTGATAACATAACTTGCTTCCTTTCATCTTTTCTGAAGCATAACACAACCCATTCGATCTTGAATCTAAAAAAGCTTGATCTATTTGCTCTGGATCCCCTACTAAAAGTAGTTTTGTACCCGATCCAACTCTCGTTATAATTGCTTTTACCTGTTTTGGAGTTAGATTCTGGGCTTCGTCAATTACAAGCCAGTTTTTTACAATAGATCTTCCTCTTAAATAACCTACCGCCTCTGTAGTTATAATTCCCCTGTCAAATAATTCTCTTATTTTATCAGCTAATTCCTTTTCGTTTTTATATCTTTCTTTTTCATCGGAATCCACTAATATTTCTAGATTATCTAATATCGGTCTCATAAAAGGCGATATCTTTTCCTGTTCTGTACCTGGAAGAAATCCTATATCTTCATCCATGGTAACATTAGGTCTGCATACCAGCATCTTTCTATACTTTCCTTTATCTTCTTCCATTATACTATGGAGACCTACTGCCAGTGAAAATAAAGTTTTTGCCGTTCCTGCAGGACCTTTTATTATCACAAGTGGAGCCTTTTCTGCATTTGTTAAAAGTGCCTCCAACATAAATTTCTGTCCCACATTTCTTGGAACTATTCCAAGAGGTGTACTATCCTTAAAACAAAGTGAAACTATTTCTTTACCGTCAAATCTTCCAAGGGCAGTTTGTTTAGGATTATTTAAACAATGTATTATAATAAACTCGTTTACATAAAGAGGTGGATCAAAGTATTCTGCATTGTCCTCATTATAACAAGTTATTTTATCAACTTTCATATATTTGTTACTATAAAATTCTGTTATATCCTTTTCAGAAGCATATACATCTATCCTTCCTGTATACTGACTTTCATCTTCGGGAACAACTTTTTCATAGAAATCTTCTACCTCTATATTTATTATATCAGCCTTAATTCTTTCAAATATGTCCTTTGTTATCAAACATACATTTTCACCACTTTCTTTAAGGCCTTTACACACCTGTATTATTCTGTTATCCGGTTTGCTTTTGTCCCAAGCTGGGGGCATCTGTACATCATAGTGGTTCATTTCAACCCTTAACTTTCCACCACCTGGCAAGTCCACTCCTTGGTTAAGCTTACCGCTTTTCCTAAAGTCATCTATAAGCCTAGCTGCATACCTAGCATTGGCACCAAGATCATTTTTATTCTTTTTAAATCCATCTAGCTCTTCCAGTACTACTTCAGGTATAACCACATCTCCATCATCAAAAGTCAATATAGCCCCTGGTGAATACAAAATAACATTGGTGTCTAAAACATAAGTTTTTTTCAAAGCCATTCCTCCCCTCTACCATTATTATAATATATTCATTTAAATATATAAATGAATTAAATTTCATAAACTTTGAAAATATATTTTGAATTATTTGCATAAAAGATAGGCACTAGTAATAACTAGTGCCTATCTTTCATAATATAATAATTGGGGATCAAAATATTATGCTATCTTTGTTTCATCGGTATATTGTTAATATTAACTATATTATGTGACAACATGGTGTCAAATATATTAAATATTTATTTACTTTTTTAATACTTTATGAATTAAAATGTTGTTAACTTAAGTATATGGAACAAAGTAACAAGTCAAAGACGCAAAATAAGCTATCATACTGACTAGTTATTTTTTTCAATATGTCTTGATTCTAATAAAAAATCTGTACCCTAATTTAGAGTACAGATTTTTTATCATATATTTACTTTAAATTCTGTTCATAAGCCTCAATCATTTTCTTAACCATATTTCCACCTACAGAGCCTGCTTCTCTTGAAGTTAAGTCTCCATTATAACCATTCTTTAAATTTACTCCAACTTCTTTAGCTGACTCCATTTTGAATTGATCTAATGCTGCTTTAGCTTGTGGAACTACTGGATTATTACTGTTTGTCATAGTACTCACTCCTTTTTATAGTAAACTTTACTGCTTACATTTAAAGTTTCTACATTTTTAAAAAAATTACTCCAGGTAATTGAATGAATATTTAGTACTTGTTGCAATATAAGTTAATAAGCATAAATGCTTTTAAATTTTTTACTGCTTTGTAATAAGAAAGTAAGCACTGTTAGCTACCAGCACTTACCTCTTTCAATAGATACATATAATTATACTATCCTCATTTTCGCTAAGGTCATTTCCCTAGGACACTATTATATTACCCAATATCTCTAACAATATGACACCATATACATTATGTAAATATTCATAAAAAAATAATCTGGATAAAAAATAATCATTTTCATAATAACAGACTTTATACCAGATTTTATAAGTTGTGAAGATACTAGATTACAATTACAATTAAATTAGGTACACTATTTAGAATCAATTATAAGGAGCATTGTAAAATGTGGAAAACTTATGGAAGGTTTATAATAAATAGCATATTTGTATTCCTAATTTGTTTCTTAATCTTAATACCAAAATCAGTTCAAGCTGCTTCTGGACAGGTTTCTAGGATCGGAGAATTTAATAGATATGCGACTGCTGCTAAAAGTGCAACTACAAATTGGACTAGCAGTAAAAATGTAGTATTGGTGTGTGGTGAAATATATGCAGATGCAGTAAGTGGTGTAACCCTTGCAAAAAAGTTAGATGCTCCTATACTTTTAACTACTTCTAACTTACTTAATTCATATACTAAATCTGCATTAGACACCTTAAAACCCCAAAATATATATATTATAGGAGGAGTCTCCTGTGTATCACAAAATATAAGAGATGAACTTAAAAGTTATGGTTACAATTTAATAGAATTAAGTGGAAAAAGTAGATACGAAACCAATGTATCTGTTGCTAATGAATTGGTCAAGTTAGGTGTTAATGCCCTGGATGTAATGCTTGTCTCAGGAAAAGGATTTTCAGATGCCCTATCAGCTGCGCCTATAGCAGCAGCTAAAGGACAAATTCTTTTACTCGGAAATAATGATGACGACTCAATGGAACCAGTTTTAACCTTTATTAGAAATAACAATTCAAATGTTACAGTTATTGGTACACAAAACGTATTAAATGACACTATGTATAATAAAATAGGTGCTGTGAAAAGAGTAAATGGTGGAGCTAACAGATTTGAAACCAATTTAAATATGTTAAATGAATACCAGGATATATTAAAAAATGATAAGCTGTTTATAGCAAATGCAGGTGGAGAAGATTTTCCAGATCCTCTTATAGCCTCTTCTTTAGCCGGTAAGTGGTCATCACCATTGGTACTTGTAGATGGTGATAGTTCCCCATCTACAGAGAAAGCATTAAACTACATAAAAAATAAAGCAACTAATTTAACAGACTTAAATGCCATAGGCGGAAAAAATGTCATTTCAGATAATATTATTTCAAAGATAAATAATGCAATTTCCAATGACGTAGTTTCAATAACTACAAATGGATTAAATCAAATTAAAATTGCATTCAACACTGATATCAACAAAGAAACAGCTGAATTTGTAGGAAATTATCAGATTGATGGAATTGATCTTACACCCAATATATCTTCAGCTTCGCTACAGGATGATAATAAAACTGTACTAGTTACCCTTGCAAATCCATATTCACAATATAAAAGCATAATTTTTACTGTAAAAAGCACCGTACTAGATAAGGATTTAAATGTCATAACACCTAAAATTGAAAAAGAAATTACCTTTTTAGACATAACTGCACCTAAAATACAAGCACTAACACTGTATGGAAGTAATAAATTAGTGCTTAAATTTTCAGAACCAATAAGGATAAATACAAATAATCTATCTTCCATGAAAATCAATGATCAAAGTATAGTGGGTCTTGGATTAAACACATCCTTAAGTACTTTTTACGAAAAATCAGGCGTATGGTCAATGGAAGTAGTACTTTATTTTGATGCACCCCTTAAAGAAGGTGTCAATGCTTTTAAAATTTCCCGGGGAATCTCAGGTGAACAGTTCGATGACGCTGCAGGATTTCCTATAGAAGAAACTTCTATAAATTTTAATGTTAATTCATTAAAGGACAATCCTCAAATTACAGAAGCTAATTATACTACAGCTGGAATTATTTATATAACTTACAATAGATCTATGGATACTAAAACCGCACTTAATATAAATAATTATAGAATAAATGGAAATGCAATAACCGCCTCCTCCATAGACTTTTGTCCGGGATCAAATGATAAAATTGTTCAAATAAAAATCATAAATTCTTTACTTAATATTGGAAGTAATATTGTAAGTGTCTCAGATAATGTTAAAGACGCCTATGGTAATAACGTATATGATAATTCCAGTACGAGTTTTGAAGTTGAAGATAATACTGTAAAACCACAAATTACACAATTTAAAATACTCGACAGTCAAACAATAAACATAAAATTCAACCAATATGTAATGAATATATATGCAACTAATAAATCAAATTATAAATTGCTTGATTCTGATGGAACAGACATAACCTATAGAATTGATGAAATATCACCAGCTACTAGGTTAAGTAATGACAACACAAGCTCCTATAATATAAAATTTACAAGAGATAATGCTTTAACAGATTTAACATACACCTTAGTTATTAAAAATATCATTGATACTAACTTAAAGCCTAATGTAATGGATGATTATACTGTAACTTTCAATGGAATAGATAACATAGATCCCAAAGTTACAGCTATAGTCCAAAAATCAGATAATCCGCAAAAAATAGTTATTTTTTTTAATGAACCCATGAATGTAGATTCACTAAAGAATCCTTCAAATTATTATTTTGTAGATGGTACAGGTGGTACTAATGCATTGCCTTATAATACAGTGATTACTCCTGGTGAAGATAATACTTATGTGCTCATTAAATTTCCATCTAATTATATATTAAGCTATGGAACTTCAGAAAATAATGTACTCAAAATAGGTGTGGAATATGTTAAGGATAAATCTCTAAATACTTTATCAGGAATAGCCTATGTTGATAACATAAGTAGAGATTATAGTACAGGGCCATCCCTTGTTTCAAATACTGTAAAATTTTTTTACGATGGTGATGACCTAAAAGTACAGTTTATTCTAACTTCTGACCTAGACAATTTAAACCTAAATGACTTTAAAATTGCAGGAATGACTCCCGATGGTGGTACTATATCCGGAAGGAAAGTAATTCTTACTTTTGCTAGTGGAATTCAAGATAACGTAAAAATCAGCACGGTGAAGTCAGCTGGAGTTAATGCATTATTTACAATTGAAAATCCAATTTCTAAAGATATAGCAGGGCGTACACTAAAAGAAGGATTGGATAAGGTATACAGTATGCTGCTTCCTCCAAGAACTAATTCCAGTTTGTGGTTTGCAAGCAGCACCACGGGAAATAACTCTGTAACAATAGCATTTGATGAAAATATAGATGATAGTATTTATGGACTGTACTGTGATGATTTTATATTTACAAATGAGACCACTGGCGGAAAACTGAATCCTACATCTGTATCTGTAAGTGGTAAAAATGTAACCTATAAATTTGAAGACGGCTCTATAAAGCCTGGAGATAAAATTGACTTTCATGCTGCGTTGTCTTCTGCAGACATTAACATAAGAAGTAAAAAAGATGCCAGTGGACAAAATTCTGTTTACATTCCGTCAAAATATGATTTGAGGATAAACACAGTAATTTCCAATTAAAATAATTATATTTTATTAACAAATTTCAATTTTAAACATAGTATATAATATAAATATTTTCACGGAGGTATTACATGAATATCAATTCTACTAGCGACAGCAGTAACAAAGAAAATGCTGAAAACTTCGATGTTTCCCAAAATATATGTCCATATTACTCAATGTCTTATTATGATGAACCAATAGATGATGAGTACGAGGACGAAGATCCTGATGAATATGACTTCGATCCTGAAGATGGATATAGACAAGGAGGACGTAGAAAAAGACGTAGACGTAGAAGACGTAGAAGACGTAGAATGATGCGTAGACCTTTCATGCCATTCGTTTTCCCTGTAATCATGTATGGTGATTATGACGACTGGTATTAATATTAAAAGGTAATATTAGATAGGTACTAGCAATTTGCTAGTACCTATTATAATGCATTTTTTAGTAAATCTATATTTCATATAATTAAGAGCTTGTCTCTAACAAGTAAAAGAAATACTCATGCCAAGATTTTCGGCTTTTTCTAAAGCATCAGTATTAGCAATATCACCCTTATCTGCCACTCCCGGAACAGCAATTATTCCTAGATTGTTCCACTTCAGATAATCAATAATACCTTTGTAAGTTTCAATTGCTCCATTAAACATACCATCTTCGTTATCTTCTCCACAAATCATAAGTACACTTTCCTTTATTTTAAGTGGACGTTTGCAATTAGGTGATACATAAGCATATAGTCTATCTATTGCTGCTTTTATTTGTGATGACATACCAGACCAATATAAAGGTGTTACAAATACAATCACATCTGAGCTTTCAAGTAGTGGCTCTAATTCACTAAAATCGTCCTGAAACGAACAAGCCGTACCCTTACTCCAGCAGGTATTACAAGCCTTACAACCATTAATATTTTTCATTGCCGTTTCAAATTTTGTTACAATGTGACCTTTTGCCCTAGCACCTTTAATAAATGCATCTGCCATCATTTCACTGTTACCATTTTTTCTTGGGCTTCCTGTAAGTACTAAAATATTTTTAACCATTTTTATCACTCCCTGTAAACATTAACAACTGCTTTTATTTTCTTCTTTATCCAATTATATAGTCAGATTAAATGGTTGTAAAGCATTAAAATCATTGTAAGTTACCATAAATAACATCTCCAATATATCCATAACCCTTGTCACTAGGATGTGCTGTATTTGTTCCACTTCCGCCTGAATAATCGTTTTTAGCCATTCCAAACAAACCTTCTTTTTGTGCAGCAGTATAATCCTGATAATAAGCTTTATAAATATCTATAATTCCTGCATTATAAGCATCTGCTATTTCGTATAAAGACATAACATAAGCAGGCCAATTTGTCGTCCATGTCTTAGCAGGCATTTGATTTGACACCAAGCATACATCACTGCCTCTTCCTTTCCAGTAACTCACTAAATTCATCATACTTTCCTTATAGTCTTGAACAGAAATACCTCGTCCTGCTTCATTAAGTCCGAAAGACAGCAGCACTAAATCAGGCTTTGGTGATACATTCCAAATCTTCTTTGTGGTGTCTGTAGTAAAATAACTTGCCATTTTACTAGAAATTGCTATCTTGTCTACCTCAATTCCTACGTCATTCGATGAAGCAATTGCACCTTCTATAAAAATATTGGATGTATTAGTTGGAGTTATTACTAATGTATGAGATGTATTAGTTAATCCTGCATAAGAAACCTTATGTGAAAAACTTTCTGTTTCTCCTAGACAATCTATAGAACCTACTTTTTTTCCATCTATGGTTACAACAGCTGTACCTCCATCTTTTGCCTTAGAATACAATAAATCTAAACTTTTTCCAGTGAAAGTTAAAGCTGCTGGTGAACTACTTTTATTAGAAATTCCAAAGCATCCACCAAAACCGCCAACATTAGAAGTAAACTCTTTAGAGGCACCAGAAACACTCCAACCTGTTCCTAGTTTCCATCTAGGTTTAGTACCAGAAGGAAGAGCACCTTCGTATATACTAATAAAGCCTTCCCCTGCATTTCCAAATTGATTTTGCAGTGATGACTTCATTACACCAACCCAAGATTTATTTATTTCATCACTGGAATATTCTCCTCTTGTATTAGATTCACCTATACAATATATTCTCACCTTTTGGGTACTTGTATTTTTTAATTTATTTTTATATTTTAATAAACCTGAATTTATGTTATATCCATATTTTTCATAAGGTGATTCTTTATGAATTACTTTTCGGGGTGTTGGTTTAGTTTTCTTTATTATATTAATTTTTGCTGAACTTACAAAAAACATGACACAATATGCAAATACAGCCGAAATAATAATTAATATCTTTTGACGCATATTAGTACTCCTTTACTTATTTTAATATTTCTCTTTAATATATGTAGAAATCATACACCAAATACATTGTGATATACGTAATTGTGAATATATTTATACTTTTGTAAAATAATAAATTTATAATATCACAAAAGTAGGTGAAATAATTATGATAGTCATATATCATGACGTTGGAGGTGCCCACTCTACTGCTGTAGCAGCCAATATACATATTGGGAACCTACCAATAGATAGAATCCCAAGTAAAAAAGAATTACTTGATTTACCGACCTTTGATAAAATGGAAAAAAAGGATCTTGGAAGGATAATTTATATTGGTAAAGATGAGTTTAATGCAGACGTATACACTTTAGCTAGGAAGTATGCTCCAGACATAGTAATACCTGCTGTTATGGATATGTACTCTATTTTTAACAAAAATACTGATGAACTTATTATTGTAGACACCAAACCAACTGTCAATTTACTTATGAATATAGGGGGATATACTTCAAGAAAGCTACACTGGGTAAGTGTTGGAAGACCAATAGTAACAAAAGGTACACAACAAGCTTATATGAATATAGTCAACCTGGTTACAGGCGTTAAAAATAATTTAAAAAATAGATAATATGTTAAAAGAGGAATATTTCATATGTAAACTTTTTACACAAAGAAAAGATCCCTCTACCCTTCTAGCAGCATTCTTTTAATTACATCATTGCCTTAATAACACCACAAGCTAGCATTTTACCAGATGCTCCGGAAGGCTGAGTTCTATAATCATCTGGGCTTTCATGTATGATTACCGATTTCCCTATAATCTGAGCAACATTAAACTTGTTTGTAAAGAAGGTCATTCTCGAGTAACCATTATTTGAAAAGAGAACTGGAAAATCTCCTGCATGATTGCCATGTGGCTGATTAGTTGGATTCCAGTGACCTCCAGCAGCTTTAAATGGTTCTTCAGGATTACCTACAGCACATGTACCATTTTGGTGTATATGAAATCCATGAGGTCCAATTTGTGGACTTCCATTCATAGCTGGTCTATAAGGAGGTAATCCATTTACTTCTACAGAAACCTCAGTTCCTCCACGTACCTGAGTAAAAGTTACAGTACCTCTTATATTAGGAGCTAACGGTCCTCCAGTTATATGGGCTACAGCTTTTCTAGCATGCATATTCATATCACCTCTATATCCACAATAATTGTGATTTATAAAGGGACATTCATATTCGTCAAAATGCATAATATCCTCCAAATTAAATACTTCAATTTATGTTATGTAAAACTTTTAAAATAGTTACAAAAAGATCAGCATATTAAATAACACGCTGATCTTTTAAAACTAAACTAATGAAGGTTGACGAACTTCCTTATATATAGATGACATTGTATTTATTGTACTTTCAGGTGCCGGCTCTAGTGGATAATATCCTTTTTTCACCATGTACTGCCAAACTTCATAAGCATGATTGCAGCTCATAGTAAACGCATCCTTTAAAAATTCTCTCACGCCAGGATTACTAGCTTCCATGGCAGACCACGCATATTCCCTTCCTGCCCTTTTTAGAGTTAAAAGATATGCAGTTGCTATTTCTCTATCGTTCATCTGCTGAATATCCGTTCTTGGTGTAATTGATGGAAAATTATTAGTTGGTGACTTAGTATAATCCTGCAAAGTTTTAACCAAAGATGGTACATTTAGTTTTTGTGTAGGACCCATAGTTTTACTTAAATATTCAACCTTTATATTATAATCTTGAATATGTGCTGGAAAGTGTGCTTGAATCATAGATTTTAATTCCTGGTCCTGAACTGCATTTATAAACATAGCCATATTTGTTATAGAATTTACGCAACTTATAGTTAATTCGTGTAGATCATGTATTTCATGAGCAGCCAATTGCATAATATTACCTCCTATTGAAATTTTACTTATTTTAAAATCATTACTACAGTAAATAATTTTCCACTAGAATATCTATTTTATACTATAGCATTTTTAGTTTTCTATACTAAGCTTTCAATCTATATATAAATTTGTATTTTCCTCTTCTGGGAAATAGTCATTAATATTCTATAGTATATATTACTGCCGCAAGGACAAAATATTAAAGTAGCATAATTCAATATGAATTAAACCTAAAATGTTTATATAATCCCATTAGACTAAAGGAGGATACTATTATGAATAAAAATGATAAAAATCTTCAAGAAGCAAAAAAATTGAATAAACAATCCAAACAGGGAAATATGTCAAGTGCTGCTAGCACTACCGGTTATAATAGCCCAGATCTTCAAGAAGCTAGACAATTAAACTCACAGGTTTCAGGCAAAAGTTCATCTTCTTTTTCAAATGTTTCAAATAACAGTGATTTAGATGAAGCAAAAAAATTGAATCAACAATCTAAACAGGGAAATATGTCAAGTGCTGCTAGCACTACCGGTTATAATAGCTCAGATCTTCAAGAAGCTAGACAATTAAACTCACAGGTTTCAGGCAAAAGTTCATCTTCTTTTTCAAATGTTTCAAATAACAGTGATTTAGATGAAGCTAAGAAATTAAATCAACAATCTAGGCAGAAAAAGAGTAAGTAACTAAAAAGTGAAGGAGAAATCTTAAGATTTCTCCTTCATTTTTTATTATGCTTTACCTAGTACATTTTAGAATAAACTCATTCATTCAAATCTACAATATCTACATTAAAATGTTTATTTGTATTTAAGTTTTTTACTTGTATTTTACCATCTTCATCTGTATTTATACTTTCAAGCCATACGGGATTATCTTTATATTTTACCTGTATAACTCCTTTAGATTCAATTATTTCTTTTACTCTTTTCTTATCCAAGCTTACCACCTCCTATACACATAGGTTCTTATATAGTAAACTTTTTATACCTTCTAGAACAAAAATATGTTTCTCCTCAAATTACCAGCATAATATTTTAGGTTCTGCACATTCTATTAGCATAAGGATATTAATGTGTTAAAGTTATTAAATATCTAAGTTTCGTGTAAACTATAATATTCTTTCTCTAACATATTGGTATTACTTTATGCTGGAGATGACGAATCTCCAGCATTTAATTCTTTATTTTTAACCCCTATATTACACAATACAGCTTACTTTGTATAACTCAAATTTCCTAAACATCTTATGCCAGGGATAATGAAATCCCTTGTTTTCATTATCCCTTATTTTGTTCTACATCAATAATAATTTTGTTGCATGTCTTACACATATATGCCTTAATTTTCGGTCTTCCTATCCAACCGGATTCTCCTAATTCAACACCACCTTTGGCCCATATTCCAAGAAACAATTTTTTATCTTCAGGTAGCCATTTCATTTTATAGTTATCCCCATATATATGACCTTTAACCATTTCTCCATTACAATAAGGACATTCCATATAAAACTCCTCCAAACAAGCTATAATATCTTTAAATTAATTATGTAAAATCTATATCATTAGTAAAACACATTATTATAACTTCATTTTAACATTCTTAAAACATATTGCATATACTAACTTGTGTAATATATGCTAGGAGGAATAGATTTGATTTTTTACTATCCTTACTTTAGTTACAAAGTAAAGTGTAAAAGGGTTCCAGTAACTTTTCCACCTCAACACCAAGCTGTACAGCCCGGATTAGAGACACTTATGAACCCCAAGCCTATATTTGATAATCCAGACTATGCTGGGAGTGATAAATTAAAAAATAAGGTCGCCCTAATTACTGGAGGAGATAGTGGTATTGGCAGAGCTGTATCTCTAGCTTTTGCCAAAGAAGGTGCAGACATTAGTATTGTGTACTTCAATGAACATGTGGATGCAGCTAAAACAAAGGCTTTAGTAGAATCTCAAGGAAGAAAGTGCCTCTTAATTTCTGGAGATTTAAGAGAAGAGTCCTTTTGTAAAAAAATAGTCAAAGATACACTTGATGCCTTTGGTCACCTAGATATACTAGTTAATAATGCAGGTGTTCAATTTCCTCAAAACAGTCTTGAAAATATCTCTACAGAACAATTGGAAGATACTTTTAGGACAAATATTTTTCCCTTATTCCACGTTACTAAAGCTGCCCTACCTCACTTAAAAAAAGAAAGCAGCATTATTAATACCGCTTCAATTACAGCTTACATGGGTAATAAGCTACTTATTGATTATTCTTCTACAAAAGGAGCCATTGTGAGCTTTACCCGTTCATTAGCTCTTTCTCTTGTATCAAAAGGGATAAGAGTCAATGGAATTGCTCCTGGACCTGTTTGGACACCTCTTATACCATCAAGTTATTCAGCAAAGTATGTGGAAACTTTTGGCTTAGATACTCCTATGAAAAGAGCTGGTCAACCTGTGGAATTGGCACCTGCTTATGTTTACTTAGCATCTGACGATTCTACTTTTGTTACTGGTCAAATTCTACATGTAAATGGTGGAGGCTTTATAGGATCATAACTTTTTATCTCCTTTATATATAATATGAGATCAGTACCATCTATAAAAGAGTGGTACTGATCTAAATAATTTACTTACAAACCCTATATGTGATTGGCAACTTCATATGCATTCCAAATAGCATACATAATATTAGAAACCTTACGTGCATCTCCTAAAAGATAAATTTCTGGGATTTCAAATTCTAATTCTTTATATAGTGAATTTTTTTCTTTATATCCAACAGAAAGTATTACCGAATCGCATTTTATTTTTTCTGTTCCCTTTTCCGTCTCTACTTCAAGATTTCCATCCTTATATGCTTTAACTTTTGAACTTGTTTTTACATCAATACCATTAAAAGGAATAAGTCTTTCAAGCATTTCACTATTTGCAGAACACAGCGGCCCATTTAATGCAAGTATTTTATTTAATGCTTCTACTATAGTTACTTTTTTACCTTTTTTAGCAAGATGAAGTGCAGTTTCACATCCAACTAGTCCACCACCAACTACAACTGTAGTGCCTCCACAATCTTTCTTTTCTGTAAGTACATCTGCTGCTGTAAATACTTTATCATCGTCTCCAAGTGAGAATACTTTTGGTGTAGACCCTGTAGCAATTATTACACTATCAAAATTGACTTTTAAAACTTGTTCTTTAGTAATTTCACTATTTAAATTTACTTGTACATTTAATTCGTTTAATGTATGTGCATACCAATCAGCTAAGGCAATATCATCTTCTTTAAAATCTGGTGCTCCACCTGGAATAAGGTTACCACCTAGTCTAGAATTCTTTTCATAAATTACTGGTTCATGGCCTCTAAGTGCTAAAACTCTTGCAGCTTCACATCCTGCTACTCCACCACCAACTATTAAAACTTTTTTCTTCTTTAATATAGGAAGAAGTGCATTGTCCTTTTCCTTACATGCTTGTGGATTTACTGCACAATTTATCATTGAATAATGTTGAATTCGTCCCATACAACCTTCTTGACATGATATACAAGGCCTAATTGATTGACATCTATTTGCCCTCAACTTATTTACATAATCAGGATCTGCAAGTAATGGTCTTCCAAGACTTATCATATCACAAGTTCCATTTTCAATGGCTTCAAGTGCCATATCTGGATCATCCATTCTTCCTGCACATATAATAGGAACATCTACAGTTTCTTTCATTAATTTAGCATATGGTCTATATAGTCCCTTCTTTTGGTACATTGGCGGATGACTCCACCACCATGAATCATATGATCCAACATCAGTATCCAATGAATCATATCCATAAGATACAAGTAATTTAGCGGCTTCAATTCCCTCGTCTAAATCTCTTCCCTTTTCAACAAATTCTTCTCCTGGAAGTGCTCCATCTCTTAAATCTTTGATAAAGCTCTTTGGTGAATACCTAAGCACTACTGGAAAATCTTCTCCACATCTATTTTTAATTTCTTCAACTATTTCACGTGCAAAACGAAGTCTGTTTTCCAAACTTCCCCCATATTCATCTGTTCTGTGATTAAATAATGAAATAGCAAATTGATCTATAAGATATCCTTCATGAACAGCGTGAATTTCAATTCCATCAAAACCAGCTCTCTTTGCATTGTAAGCTCCATCCCCAAATTTCTTCACTATGGATTTAATTTCATCTATTGTAAGCTCACGGCAAATTTTATCAAGCCATCTATGTTGAATTGGTGATGGTGCAACAGGTGGGAATTCACCAAGATTAGTAGGTATAGTTACTCTACCAAATCCAGCTGACATTTGTAAAAATACTTTTGCATTGTATGCATGTATTCTCTCTGTCATTTCCCTTGCAGTTCTTACAAATTGAACAGGATTATGTGTAGGGCAAGGACAATTTGGCATACCATGTTCTTCAACTTCATTATCTACAAAAGTAACTCCTGTAATAATTAAGCCAGTGCCACCTTTTGCTCTTTCAGTGTAGTAATCAATTCCCCTTTGGTTGAATCCTCCTTCACTGTCAGCTAGTCCTAGTGGCCCCATAGGTGCTAGTGCAAAACGATTTTTTATTTCACACTTTCCAATTTTAACTGGTTCAAATAATTTTTTATACTTATTCATAAAACCACTCCTAAATTTAAATAATATAAGTATTAAAATGTTGGTCCTGTTGTACTTATTAATAAATACGATTACATATTTATCTTTACCTATATTATATATATTACTATAAATCATGTCAATGTTTACATGTTTAATTTTTCATGTTTTACTTTACTTTATATTCATGCATGATAAAATGATTATATGGAAAGAACGAGGTGCTAATATATATGAGGACTTTAAAATACGCAATCTTAGGGCTTATTAATAGAAAACCGTCAACTGGATATGATATAACTAAAGAATTTAATGATGCATTAGTAGAATTCTGGTATGCTAAACATAGTCAAATATACCCTGAATTAAAGAAATTGACAGATGAAGGTCTTATTTCATATGAAACGGTAATACAAGGAGAAAAATTAGAAAAAAAGTTATACACAATAACTGAAAGTGGAAAAAAGGATTTGCAAAAGTGGCTTTCTGAAGATGAACCTTTAGAACCAACGCCTAAAGATATTTTCAGACTTAAAGCTTATTTTTGTGATGAAATGGACACTGACACCTTATTAAAACAATTTAAAAGTCAATTAGATAAACATACTGAAAGATTAAATTATCTTAAAAATTCTATGGAAGAACTTTTAAAGGAAAAGGATATATCTAAAGTGCCTTCTTCTGGTTTTGGTGACTATATTGTCTTACGAGGAGCCATCATGAGAGAAAATGCTTATGTAGATTGGCTTTTTGACTGTATAAAAAAAATTACAGAAGGATTGTAGGGGTTCTAAACAAAAATTAACCTTCATTTTTTTAAAGAACAAAGTTCAAATATCAAATAGGGACAATTTTCTTCCCAACGTCAGAAAATATTAAAATTATAGATTTCCTGAGGTACGATGGAAAGCATCTTTATCTGTTCTTTGTTATTTGAACTTTGTCATTTTAATTCATGTGTATACTATCTGATATTTGAAAACCCATCCTATATCCTTTTAAAGAAGATGTATTATTATTTAATTTGCTTACTATAAATAGGTAATATTTTTGTCCCAGTTTATAAGGTTTATAGGGAGTAACTTTTACAGATTTCTTATCATCTTGTAGAGATAATGCTGTTGGAATTACATTTCCAGAACTATCTACTACATATATATTTGAGCTATTTACGTTCTCATCATTAAGCTGATCTTTAAACTTTATCGTCCATTGTTTATCCCGTAAAATATTCAAACAGTCCTTTGAATTTAAATCCTCCCATCCTTTGTCTGTAAACATGCTCTTATCTACAGGCATTTTTACATCTATTAGAGGAAATGCAGCTTCCCCATTGTACTTTTCTGGAGTTCCAAGTGCATATCTTACACTTACAGTACTATTTACTTTTAAATTTTTTATTTGATTTTTTCCTTCATCATTATTTTTTACATAAAAAAGCTCGGTATCACCATTTTCATATTTAACCTTTATAAATATATAGTCTTTATCAGTATATATATTTTCTAAATTACCAATTACCCAGGAAGCACCTATTATATTGCTTTCCCCTGCACCTAAATAATCATATACCTTACCTGAAGAATTTTTTACGCTTATACTAAAATCAGGTAATTTAACTTTTATTATAGTATAAGGATAAGTTACAACTTGAGGTACTATGGCACCTTTGTCCGGGTCTGTTTCCTTTACAATTATATTTCCCCTTCCTTCTACATCTTCTACAGCATCTACTTTAATATCGTAACCTCCTGTGGGCTTTTGTCCTCTCATTACAGCTACATATAGATAATTCGTGCTGCTATCCAAATAGTACAAAAATCCTTCACTGGATTTACAAGAATCTATGCCATTAGTTAAAGTTTTTGGCGCATTATCATAAGATATAGTCTGAAAATCAATTTTATTGCACATTATATTAGGTCCATTCTTAATAATAAGTTTATTCTTACTGATGTTAGATACTGAAGATTGCATCTTGACTGTCCCTTGAGCTTTTACTGAAGCCGGCATATATACAGCTCCTACAGTTAATGCAAAACACATAGGTATAAATAACTTTTTAAACATATATAATTTCCTCCTCCTTTAAATATCTTTTTCAATTATTAGACGTATGGACTCTGGCCTTGGCTCCATAATTTATTTAATTGAATTTGCTATGTCAATTAGGGAATTTTCTTGTATGTTTCCATATAAAGAATATTCCACATTATTCATTATCCATGATACACTTGTTGCTTGTTCATCTTTAAAGTAATTTATATAAGCCTTACCAGCACCAATATATAAAGTTTTATCACCTTTTAATCCCGATAAACTCTTGCTTTCCTGTATTATAAAATATTTAGAATTTAAACTATACTTTATGCTTATGCTTTTAACGCCTTCACAGGGAATAGATATATTTGAAAGTTCAAATCCTTCAGGAACATATGATGGCAGCAACACCTTACTTTCAAAATATTTTTCAGCATCTTTCATGCTTAAGGATTCTCCTAGAGAAGCTACTCCACTAGGTCTTACTGCACCTAAATCTCCCCCATGATTTTTATCATCTTCTTTTTCATTTTCCTGATTAGTACTAGGAGTTTCAACATTGTAATTATTTGTATTTTGTGGCAAAATATTTTTATTTTGAATTCTTGTATCCTTATTTGAGCTTACATTCTTAGTTGAATTTTTTGCATTTGATTTATCCTGTACTATTGAACTTCCTATTTTATTAGCTTTTGATATTTCCTTTGACGTTTCATTATCTATAGTTCCTTTATGATCATTATTTATTGATTTGTCTACATATTTTTGATCTGGTTTTACATAACTGCGTGCAATATCAGTTTTATGAGAAAAGTTGTATAACTTAAATGTAAAAATTAAAATGGCAAAAACAGCTGATGCAATTAAAACCGGTTTTAATTGCAATGACCTTCTATTACTGCATCTTTCTAGGGTCTTTCTTTTCAATTCATCTGTAACACAAATATCTTTTAGAATTTCATTTGATTCATTCCTAAAATTTTTCATATTATCTCTCATATTCAATCTTCCCATCTATATTGGATTTCAATACTGTCCTTGCTCTAAAAAGTCGGCTGCGCACAGTACCTTCTGGTATTTTCAGTACCTTACTTATGTCCCTTGTAGATAGCTCTTCATAATAGTAAAGAATTATAATTTCCTTATATTTGCGCGGCATATCCATAACCTGTTTTAATAATTCTTCATGTTGAATTTTATTTATAACTTTATCATCTACATTTTCACAAATATCTACAAAAGAATTATCATACACATCCTTTGACAGAATAACTTTCTTGAACCATGAAATTCTTAGTACATCCCTGCAAGTATTTATTGTAATAGTCATAATCCAGTTTTTTTCGCTGCTGCTTTTTTTGAGCTTACTAAAATTTTTATACACTTTTATAAAAACCTCTTGAAAAACATCTTCAGCCAAATACTTGTCCTTTAAATACAGATAGGCCATTCTAAGTACGTCATTTCCATAGCTGTTCATTAACTCTTCTATTTTCTCATCCATATATCAATAACATCTCTTCCAAGACATTTCCTCCTGCTACACAATTTTTAAAAATTAAAATTAAGTATACTTAATTTTACCATCAAAATCCCTTTCACATTATATGACGTATAAAGTTTTAATTTGGCTTCATAAATTTGAAAATTAAAAAATGACCATATATCAGTAATATTCTACTGTATTAATGGTTATTTTTATTGTTTGAAGCCTTATAATATGTTATTATATACTTGTAATGCCACAATATTACAAATACATAATAAATAAGGGGACTTAGAATATGTACAAAAAAGGTATAAAAAAACTTGGAATTGTAATGTTTCTATCTTTCATTTTAAATATAGCATTTACCTATAATTCTGTTAAAGCATATTATGAACCAACAATATCAAGAATAAGCGGTGATAATAGATACGCAACAGCTGCTAAAGTTGCTGTAACAAATTGGACAACTTCAGATAATGTTGTGTTAGTATCAGGTGAAGAATATGCCGATGCAGTAAGTGCTTCATCATTAGCTAAAAAATTAGATGCACCTATACTTTTAACTACATCAAATACACTCAGCCCAGAAGCTGAATATGCACTAAACCTATTAAGAATAAAAAATATATATGTTATTGGAGGAAATGCTTCTATTTCGCAGAACATAAGAGATACTCTTAAATCCAAATATACCTTGACAGAGTTAGAAGGATCAAACAGGTATGAAACTAATATAGCAGTAGCCAAATATCTAGTTAAATTAGGAGTTAGTGCAAGCAACATTATAGTAGCTAGTGGAGAAGGATTTGCAGATGCTCTTTCTGTATCATCAGTAGCTGCAGCAAAAGGACAGATTTTGTTACTAGCAAACAATAACAAAAATTCAATTCAATCATCAATTAACTTTGCAAAAATCAACTGCTCTAAGGCTGTAATTGTTGGAACTAGAGATGTTATAAGTGACTCAATAAAGAACACTTTTGGGGCAAACGCTACTAGAGTAAATGGTGGAGCGAATAGATTTGATACTAACTTAGCTGTATTAAAAACATTCAAGAGTGACTTAAAAAATGATAATTTGTATGTAGCAAATGCAAGTGCAGCCATACCGGATAACCTTTACGCAGACGCATTAGTTGCTTCCGCATTAGCTGGAAAATATAGTGCACCATTAGTATTAGTTGACAAAGATGGTACAGATGCAACAAACAATGCTATGTACTATATTAAAGATACAGTTTCCCAAAATACTCATGTGCAAATAATTGGAGGACTTTCTGTTATTCCAGATTCTATATTTGATAATATATATTTTCCATTAAGCATATAGGTTTCAAAAGAGGTTGTTGCAATAACAATTACCGGCTGTTTAAAAACATGTATACGTATTAAAATAGCTGACATACTAATTGATTAGTATGTCAGCTATTTTATAATTTACTCCTATTCTTCTCATTATCTCTAATTTCTGTAGAAATTATTTCATGTTTAAGTACGTCAATGAGCCCAATGTCCGTAAGTCCAAGCTCCGGCACAGTAGGCAAGGAAATAAACGACAATGTCATAAAAGGTGCAGCTAAAGTGCAGCCTATCTCATGTGTAAGATTATTTAAACTAGTAATTTCCTCTATAACAGAATCTGCATCATGGTCACTCATAAGCCCACCAATAGGTAAAAGCATCTTTCCAATGACTTTGCCCTGCTTTACTAATACAAAACCTCCCTGTATATCCTTAATTTCATTAACTGCTATAGACATATTATAATCATCAGTTCCAACACAAACTATATTGTGGTGATCATGGGATACAGAAGAAGCCAGTGCGCCATCTTTAATATTAAATCCCTTTACAAATCCAATTCCAACTCCACCTGTTTTTCCGTATCTTTCAACTACTGTAAGTTTTAAAATGTCCTCTTCTACATCATTTTGAATTAGTCCTCCCTTTACCGGAAGTTTTACTTTTATCCACTTGTTTATTATCTGATCTTTAATAAGTTCTATGACATTTACAAAGGTTGTATCATTACATTTGGAGTTTATCTTAAAAGATTCTGGTGTTATTGGAGTTTTAAATTTTACAGTATTTTTTATCCAGCTGGGATATTCTGAACTTACTTTATTTGAAATTAAATTTTCCTGCTCAGCTACAAGCTTGCCTTCAAAAAACACCATAGATGGCTGTATATTTTCTAAACTTTTTACTATAAGAATGTCCGCTTTTCTTCCTGGAGTAATACTTCCTATTTCATCTTCTACTCTAAAATGCTTTGCTGCATTTATAGTTGCCATCTGAATTGCATTTATAGGAGAAACCCCAAGAGAAATGGCCTTGTTCACATTATAATTTATGTGTCCTTCATTTTTTATATCACTGGCATGTTTATCATCTGTACAAAACATAAGATGTTCAAAAGAAAGTTTCTTATCTACAACTCCCTTTATGAGCTTTTCTACATTTCTCTCAGAACTTCCTTCTCTTATAAATACATCCATACCAAGTCTTATTCTCTCAAGAAGCTCTTCAAAAGATACACATTCATGATCATCACTCATACCAGAAGCAGCATAAACATTAAGATCTCTTCCTGTTATTCCAATAGCATGCCCATTAATTATTTTTCTTCTACTAAGCGAAGCCTCAATTTTCTTTAAATATTCTTCTTTTTTAAACAGTATTTTTGAAGGGTCAAGTTCCCCTAAGCTCAATGTCTCGTCCCAACTAAGTGCCTCTATAACTTCTTCTAATTCCACTACCCCTCCTGTAGTTTCAAGGCCCGGAGCTGTAGGTACTCTTGATGGGATTTCAATATAAGTTCTATAAGGTAGTTTTTCTATAGAATTAAGCAGAGCTTTTATTCCATCTATTCCACATACATTTGCAATTTCCATAAGATCTGCACAAAGAGTTGTAGTACCTTTAGGTACTATTACATCTGAAAGTGCTTCAGGAGAAAGCAATGTAGTTTCAATATGCAAATGAGAATCAATAAATCCTGGAATAGCATATTTTCCACTGCAATCTATAGATTTTTCAGCTTCAAGCTTAACATCAGGATCAATGCACACAACCCTGCCATCTTTTATATAGATGTTTGTACCATATATTTCTTCAGAATAGACATTTACGAGATTAACATTTGAAAGTTTTAAATCACAGGATACTTCACCTAGTCCACATTCTATAAGTTTTTTTATTTCCAAATAGCTTTTCAATCACTTTTCCCCCAGTACCCCTCATGAGTTTTTAATATTTCATCTTTTAATTCATTAAAAGGCCCTATTACAGTAATGTCTTTCTGTCCTTTCTTAAACACTTCCCTACAAGAGAGGTCAAAAGTTGGATTTTGCTTGTCATTTCCCGTTTGATTTAGAAGTTCTTTTTCAGTAAGTCCATATACAACTGTCCTTACATTGCCCCAGTAAATGGCACCAGAACACATGACACATGGTTCAAAAGTAGTATATAGCGTACACTCTGCTAAAAATTCTTTAGAATATTTTTGAGATGCCATCCTCATAAGGGAAGCCTCAGCATGTCCCGTACAATCTCCTGTGCTTATCTCTATATTTTCCTGTTCTAAAAGTATATTACCATCCTTATCTACAAGCAGTGATCCAAATGGAGTATTTCCATGTTCTCTTGAATTTTTAGCAATTTCATTTGCCCTTCTTAAATAATATAAGTGATCCTTTTTACTCATTACACTTTTCCTCTACTTTCTTCATAAAATCTTTAAGCAAATTTATTGAAACTTTTTTTCTATAAACAGCTGTGGATCTCTGATCATCTATTGGAGTTATTGAACTCTCATAAATTTCTAATGCCTTATCTAAATTCAATTTTTTAATTTCCTCTTCACCTTTTTTTACTCTAACAACTGTAGGCCCTACAGATCCAAACGCAATGCACACATCATCAACTTTCCCCGCAGAGACACTGGCGAATGCAGCAAAGGAGAGCTTAGAAATAGCTGCTGCTTTACGTGTTCCTACTTTCTTGTAGTAAAACAAGTTATACTCATTTACTGGAATTTTAATACAGGTGAGAAGTTCATCCTTTTTTAAAGAAGTTTTCCCTGGTCCAACTATAAAATCCTCTATAGACACAGCTATCTTTTCGGTTTTACTTTCTATTATAAGTTGTGCCTCTAAAGCATAAAGTAGTGGAAGCATATCCGCTGCAGGAGATGCATTACATATGTTTCCCCCAAGTGTTCCAACATTTCTGATGGCAGGTGTGGCTATGCCATCTATTACAGCTCTAAAGCTATCTGGTATTAGTTCATTTTCACAAACTTCCCTATAGGTACATGCTGCTCCAATATATATGTAGTCCTCATCTCTTTCTATATTCTTCAGTTCTTTTACTTCATTTATAAAAACTACATTACTTTTAAAATCAGGCAACAATCCCGGTTCCGTTCTCCTCTTTATCATAGCATCAGTACCACCAGCCACTACAATTGCATCTACTTTACTCAGTATATCTAACGTATCCTTAATACTTATTGGTTTAAAGCTTTCCACAACTTCTCACCTCTTTCACTAGCTAATTTTATGGCATCAATTATCATATTATACCCTGTACATCTGCATATATTTCCTGAAATTCCACGTCTTATATCCTCTTCTTTGGGTTTTGGATTTCCAATAAGAAGAACATAAGATGCCATTATCATTGCAGGTATACAAAAGCCACATTGAACTGCACCTGCTTCCTTAAAACACTGGTCAAGCACTTCAAATTCTTTTGTATTTCTCAATCCTTCAATAGTTAAAACTTTGCTTCCCATTACATTTGCCAGTGGAAAGCAGCAGGAATTAACCAATTTTCCATCTATTATAACAGCACAAGCCCCACATTCTCCCTGTCCACAGCCTTCTTTTACTCCAGTTAACTTAAAGTCTTCTCTTAAAACATCTAAAAGTCTCTTAACACCTGAAGCTTCAATTTCTACATCTTTATTATTCAAATTAAAGTTTACCTTCATTATCCACTACCTCCATTATCGATTCCGGTGTTACAGGAATTTGATTTAGATGCCTTTTAAGTGCATTCTCTACTGCAATGGCATAAGCAGGAGCTGCTCCATCAATAGTCAGTTCTCCCACACTTTTTCCACCAAAAGGTCCGTTATAATAGGGGCTATTTACAAGTTCTCTATGTATCCTTGGGAAATCTACAGCTGTTGGTATAATATAATCTGTAAAAGTTGACTGTTCCAGCTCTCCCTTCTTAGGTTTTAAAACCTCCATAGAAGCATATCCTAGTCCCTGAGTTACACCTCCATCTATTTGCCCTTTAACAATATTATCATCAATGGCATTTCCTACATCATAAGCAGTCCATATACCTTTAACTGAAACTTCATAAGTCAGTGGATCTATTTCCACTTCTACTACATTCACACCCCAGGCACTGGTATTGTATGCGTCTCCTTCAAATTTATTTTCATCCCACAGAATTTCTTCAGGATGTTTGTAATTAGCTTCAATTTCAAATTCATCCTTCTCATTCCATTTATCTTTAATTTTCTGACATGCTTCTTCAATGAGTTTTCCAACTATCAATATACTTCTTGAAGCTACAGTAGGCCCGGAATTAGGTACCCTATCCGTATCTGGTTTATTGTATATAATTCTATCTATGGGTATTCCTATTGTCTCTGCCGCTATTTTTCTTAAAGTAGTACCTAAGCCCTGTCCCATTTCTACATTAGATACTAATATTTCCACAGTGTTATTCTTGTTTTTTCTCACTTTCAGCTTTGTCTTTATAATGTCTCTTTCTCCTTTTCCAGTAAAGCCACCACCGTGAAAAAATACAGACATACCGATTCCTTTCAATTTATTTTCTGATATGTATTCTTTATATTTTCTATTATAATCAGACATTTCTTCTACTTTATCCGTAAGCTTATCAACTACTACATCTTCCCTATAAGTTCCTCCTGTAGAAGTCTTACTTCCCTTTTTTACGTAATTAATTTTTCTAAACTCAACTGGATTTATTTTAAGCTTATTTGCCATATACTCTATAAACATTTCCACTGCAAAGGTAGATTGAGGTGCTCCAAATCCTCTAAATGCTCCACTAACTAATTTATTTGTCTTAAGTACAGATCCCTTCGTTTTTACATTTGCCACATCATATACTCCACATATTCCAAAAATTGCCCTTTGAAGCACTACATTTGAGAGTCCAAAGTAGGCACCACCGTCTAATCTAACATCTGCATCCATTCCTATTATTCTATAATTTTTATCTATATAACCTTTTAGCTTAATTTTTGATGGGTGTCTTTTAGTACTTGATTTTATATCTTCATTCCTCTCAAAGACAAGCTTCACTGTTTTTTTAGTTTTATAGGCTGCAACTGCAACTTGACATCCTAAAAGAGATGGAAACTCTTCTTTTCCTCCAAATCCTCCCCCTGTAGTTGCCTGTTTTACCTGAACCCTATCGTAGTCAAAATCAAGTGCCTGTACAATTGCATCTTTTATATAATAAGGACACTGCATAGAACCCTCTACTATAATCTTTCCATCATGATAAGTTCCTACAATTCCCTGTGGCTCCATATATGCATGTTCCTGGTATCCCGTACTATATTCATTTTCAAAAACATATTTAGCATCTCTAACTGCAGCTTCTATGTCTCCCTTTGAATACTTGTACTCTACAAATGTATCATTTTTTTCTTCAGCATCATCCATAGTTAAAGTTGAAGGTAAATCCTCATACTCTACTTCTGTTCTTAAAATAATATCTACTACTTTTTTCTTTTCAGGTCCTACAACGAGAAGTATTCCCTCTCCAATATAATTTACCTCATCTTCAACAAAAATTGGCCAATCTCCAATTTTACCTGGTACATCGTTTTTATCCACAATAAAATATCCTTCAGGAATCTCCGGGAATTTTATAGATAATATTTTAGCTCTTGCTCTAGTAGATCGAAGCGTTTTTGCATATAAAACGTCTTTATATACTATATCAGAGATATATTTAGCTTTACCCGATATCTTTTCTTCTGCATCAAATCTAATTATAGAATCACTTATATTGTTGTCCATAATAAATATCCCCTTTTTTTGAATAAATCAGCATTTAGAAACTAACATCTTATATATAAATGCATAGATTATCTTCTTATGTTTTTCTAACGTTCTTCCCTAAAATAAGCATTTCCTAGTGCTTTAGGCGGAGCATTTTTATTTGATTTTCTCATATATACAAGTACCAGTATTATAATAGTTACTAGATATGGGAGCATATCAATAAAATATTGAGAAATAAACATATTTTTCATTCTAAAACTAATGATATCAAGTCCACCAAAAAGATAAGATGCAAAAATAGCTTTGTAAGGATTCCATGATGCAAATACAACCAGTGCTACTGCAATCCAACCTCTACCTGCTGTGACATTATCCTGCCAGCTGGGAACATATGCTAGTGATAAATAAGCCCCACCAAGTCCACAAAGTGCACCACCAATAAGTATATGAATATATTTATAGAGATTTACATTTATACTAGCTGCATCTGCTGCTGCCGGATTTTCTCCTACTGCTTTAAGATTTAATCCCTTATAAGTTCTGTAAAAATAAATTCCCATAATAATTGCAGCTGCATATCCAAGATAAACTAAAATATCCTGATGGAAAAAAATTGGTCCAATAAAAGGTATGTGGGAAAGTATTGGTATACTTACAGGTTCAAAAAAACTTTTAACACCTCCTGGTATATTCTTGCCAACTATACTTTTACCTACAAAATTAGAAAATCCAGTTCCAAATATAGATATAGCTAGTCCTGAAACTGTTTGATTAGCTTTTAAGTTAACCGTTAAAATCGTATATATGAGAACGCCAAAGGCTCCTGCCGCCATAGCTGCCAAAATAGCCATAATTGGATTTCCAGTATTATATCCTATACTAAATCCCATAACCGCACCCATAAGCATTAATCCTTCAACGCCAAGATTTAAATTTCCAGCTTTTTCAGTTAAAATTTCTCCTAGTGTTGCAAAAAGAAGGGGAGTTCCTGCAACTACTGCTGCTGCTAAAAAGCTAATTACTCCATTCATCATTTACACCTCATTTACAACTTTTTTATTTTTGTTATCATTTTCATTTACATCGCCCTTTGACAGTCTAAACCTAATAAAAAATTCGCTTCCAAGTACAAAAAATAAAATTACTGACTGAAGTATTGATGCTACTGAATTTGGTATGCCAAATGCTGTCTGGATAAATGACCCTCCTTGCAAAAGGCCTGCAAATAAAATTGATACCAAAATACTTACAACAGGGTTCAAATTTGATATCCAAGCTATTATTATTCCAGTATATCCAACTCCACCTGTTATTTCAGTAGAAAGTGTTTGTTCTATGGCAGAAGACTGTATTACTCCTGTTACTCCACAAAATACAGCACTAAGTACTATAGCAATTAAAGTAGTTTTCTTTATACCTATTCCTGCATATTTAGCTGTATTTTCGCTTTCACCAATTACAGAAATTTCATAACCAGTTTTAGTGTGATTTAAAAATATATATACAAAAATAGCAAGTAATATAGCTATTATCCATCCAATATGAACTCCAAAGACACTTGGAAGTATTGCGTTAGAAGAGAAATTAGGCATTTTAGGGAATCCCAAAGAACTAGGATCTTTCCATGGACCATATTGAAGATAAGTTACAAATTTTAATGCAATATAATTCATCATAAGGGTAGTTATAGTTTCATTGGCCCTCCATTTCACTTTAAAGAACCCCGGTATAAATCCCCATATTCCACTAAATAATATTCCACTTGCAAACATTAAAATGATGAGGATAGGAGCTGGCATATTAGAAAAATGAAATGCAACAAGTGCAGCTCCAAAGGCTCCCATTATTATCTGACCTTCACCGCCTATGTTATAATATTTTAATTTAAGGCCTATTGCAATTCCAAGGGCAGTAATTGCAAGTGGTATAGCCGAATTTATAGTCTGTTTAATTGGATTGGGACCTCCAAAGGCACCTTTAAACATTGAAATATAAACTGATATAGGATTACACTTAAGTGCTGCAAAAAGAATTCCCATTACAACAAAAGCTAATAATATGGCAATTATTCTAATAGACACTTCTTTATTTTTACTTATATTTTCTCTTTTAACAAACTTCATTTTCATAAATCTCATCACCCTTACGCTTATTGCCAAGCATTTTATATCCTATTGTTTCCTTTGTAACATTTTTGCTTTCAAAGCTTCCCGTTATCTCCCCTGAATACATAACTATAATTCTGTCACAAATACTTAAAAGTATATCCAGATCTTCTCCAACAAATAATATGCCTGTACCTTTTTTCTTTTCTTCATTTACTAAATTGTAAATGGTATAACAAGTATTTATATCAAGTCCCCTTACTGGATAACCCATTAAAATCAACTTAGGATTTAATCCTAATTCTCTTCCCAAAAGTATTTTTTGTATATTTCCTCCAGAAAGATTTTTAATTGGATAATGTATACTTGGGGTCTTTACTTCTAAATCCTCTTTAATTTTTTCAGCTTTCTTTTCAACATCATCTTTTTTGAGTAACAGTCCTTTTTGTTTTTTATAATATTTTAAAAACACATTATCGACCATATCCATAGATCCTACAAGTCCCATACCAAGCCTGTCCTCCGGTATAAAACTTATTCCTAAATTTTCTTTTGAAAGTTTTGAAGCATCTTTATCAGTTATGTCTTTTCCCTGAAATTCTATTTTTCCACTAGATATTTTAGTAATTCCAGCTATGGCTTCACAAAGTTCCTTCTGACCACATCCGGAAATTCCTGCGACTCCAACTACTTCTCCTTCATGTATCTCAAAATTTATATTTTTAAGTATAGGAATGTTCAAATCATTTATTAAGTTTAAATCTGAAACTTTTAATATGGATTTGCCAATAGTCGTATTTGATCTTTCTATAGCTAAATCTACATGATAACCTATCATTTTATCTACTAATTCCTTAGGTGTAGTACTATCTTTTGTAACAGTTTCTACAGATTCACCTTTTCTAAGTATAGTAATTGTGTCTGCTACTTCCATAACCTCATCTAATTTATGAGTTATAAATATAATAGAACATCCTTCTTTTTTCATCCTTTTCATTAAGTTAAATAATTTCTTGGTTTCTTGAGGGGTAAATACTGCTGTGGGTTCATCTAAAATAAGAATATCAGCTCCTCTATACATTACTTTCAAGATTTCAAGATTTTCTCTTTCTCCTACGGACATATCATAAACGTATTTTTTTAAATCTACATCAAAGCCATATTTGTCTTTTATTTGTTGAACTTTTTTTACCTCTTTATCATAATTTAGAAATAACTTTTTTTTCTTTCCCAAAATAATATTTTGTATTGCAGTCATCGATTCTATAAGTTTGAAATGTTGATATATCATACCTATACCAGATTTTATAGCATCAGTAGGTGATTTAAACCTAATTTCCTTGCCATGTATAAAAATTGAACCGCCATCAGGAATATATATTCCTGACAGCATGTTCATAAGTGTACTTTTGCCTGCACCATTTTCACCTAACAGTGCATGAATTTCTCCGCCTTTAACATTAAAATTAACATTGTTATTAGCAACTACGTCACCAAATTTTTTAGTTATATTTTTCATAGTTAAATAGTATTCTTCATTCAAAAGGATACACTTCCTTCCTATTTTTCATTTGCACCATTTATACCTTGTACAAACCAATCTATTTTTTCAAGATAATTGTCATCTAAAACCTGACCTTCTTTTACTTTTAATTCACCTTTTTGACCTTTAATTGGTCCAGCAAATATCTTCAATTTACCTGAAATTATATCAGCTTTAGCTTTTTCTACAGCTTCTTTTCCACCTGCAGGTGCACTTTCTTCTCTAATTGGTGCAAGATCATTAACTCCTGACTCAAGACCTTTTAACCATTTCTCAGATTTCCACTTTCCAGCTATTAAATCATTAATTTGCTGTTTATAATATACATCCCAATGATAGACAGGTGCTGTCATGTACATTTTAGGATCTTCATTTTTCTTGTCTCTATCAAATCCTATACCTGCAAGTCCCTTCTCTTCAGCAGGATCTAATGCAGATGTAGTATTTTGTTCTTCACTTATAACATCATTTCCCTGATCAACAAGTGCCTTACCTGCTTCTTTTTCTTTTGCAGGATCATACCAAGTATGAGTCCACTTTACATTTACTACAGCATTTTTATTAACAGACTGTACTCCTAATGCAAAAGCATCAATTTGTCTATATAATTCTGGTATCGGCATAGATGCTACCACACCTATTTTGTTTGTCTTGGTTTTCATACCAGCCAATATACCAGTTAAATATGTTGATTGATAGTATTTAGCAAAATATGCGCCCATATTATCTGCTGTTTTATATCCTGCATTATGTAGGAATATAACATCCTTATGTTTTTGTGCTTCCGTATAAACATAGTCCATGTATCCGAAGCTAGCTGCTACAATTACATTACATCCCTGGCTAATCATATCTTCTATAACAGGTTCAACTTTCTGAGATTCTGGAACATTTTCTTTATATATAGTCTTGATTCCCATCTTATTAAGTGCTAATCTTCCATCGTTGTGAGCATCAACCCAACCACCATCGCCTAAACTACCATCATAAATAAAGCCAACTTTTATCTTGTCTTTATCTATTTTCTTTCCTTCAGAAGTAGTACTTACTCCCGTAGAGCTTGTGTCAGATGATGAACATCCTGCAAATAGTCCTGTAATAACAACAAGTGCAAGTAAAAAGATAAGTATTTCTTTCTTCTTCATTATCAGTTCCCCCTTATTATTTAGAAGTACGCTCTCGAAAACTCAGAGAGCTTGATTTTTATATAGTATAAGGTTCAGCATCTCTGCTTCACCCCTAATATTTAAGCTAAATTAATATCATATTTTCCAATAAACTTATTACCAGTAGCATCC